>DUCC01000032.1 GCA_012959995.1 Acidimicrobiia bacterium | reverse complement strand
AGCGCCACCAAGTTTCGTGACCCATTAGCCAACCACTGGGTGGTCGATGGCAACTTAGTTACCGGCCAAAACCAGAATGCAGCACCCATGGTGGCCCGAGAAATGATGGAGCTGCTGTTAAGCAAGCAGTACGAGAGTTAAACCCGCGGCTCTTTGGGTAAGCCGAGCACCATTTCGCCTACGATGTTGCGCTGTACCTGTGAGGTGCCAGCATAAATGGTGCCGGCTCGAGCGTTATAGAAAGCCCCCACCCAAGAGGTCGAAGAGTTGGGTGAACCGGTCCAGTCGCCATGAAAGGCTCGGCCACGCCACGAGCCCGTGGGGGTCATGGCTTCGGCGCCCAAAATGTCTACCGCTAATTCAGTCATACGTTTGTGATACTCAGACCAGTACAACTTAAAGGTGGATTCTTGTGGGCCGGGGTGACCGCCGCCTAAAAAGTTTGTCAAAGTACGCATACCCATGTAGCGCATGATCTCTACTTCGCAGTGCACTTGGGCCAAACGCTGGCGAATGCGGGGGTCGTCGGCTTTGCCGTGTTTCTTGGCTAAGGCCATCAATTTGTCCGCTTCTTCTCGGAATTGTAAAGGCATGGTGGCTGCTGCTTCACCGCGCTCTAAGCCCAGCAGCGTCATGGCCACGCCCCACCCGTTGTTTACTCCACCCACCACGTTTTCTTTGGGGGTGCGAGCCTCGTCGAAGAAGGTTTCGTTGAATTCTGTATCACCGGACAACATGGCGATGGGGCGAATCTCTAAGCCAGGTTGATCCATCGGACAGGCCAAAAAGGAGATCCCTTTGTGCTTGGAGACCTCTTGGTCGGTACGGCAAAGCACAAAAATCCAGTTGGCGTACTGGGCCGATGACGTCCATATTTTTTGCCCGTTGATTATCCATTCGTCGCCGTCGAGTTCGGCTTTGCAACCCAACCCAGCGAGGTCAGAACCCGCATCGGGTTCGGAATAGCCTTGACAGAAAACGTACTCGCCGCTAATAATTTTTGGCAGAAAGTCTGCTTTTTGCTCATCGGTTCCCCACATGAGCAAGGTGTTGCCAAACATAGAAATGCTAAAAGCGTCGTTGCCGCCACCGGTAGGGGCCCCAACCCGTTCGAACTCTTCGGCAATGATGACCGACTCCAAGGAAGACATGCCGCCCCCACCGTATTCCACCGGCCAGGAGGGCGCCAAAAAGCGGGCTTCTGCCAACTTGACTCGCCACTGCGACAAAAAGTCATGAATCTCTTCGGGTTCAAGGCCCCCGATGCCTTTCCACCCATCGGGGAGGTTGTCGGCGAGAAAGGTTTTTACAACGGCGCGAAAAGCGTCTGATTCTTCTGAATAGTTAGGGTTCACCTGCCTGTTTTAGCACTAAATGCCGTCGCCCCACGCATCGCAGGACGGAAAACTTTAGTTTTTTGCCATTAGCGTGCCGCTATGGACCTCCCCCTCGTTGACTTCGCCGATAGCCCAGAAAGACAAGCCGCTACCTTGGGCCAAGCGTGCGCCGAATACGGTTTTTTTAGCATCCCTCAATCGGTTATTCCGCCGGAAACCTTGCCGGCCGCCAGCCAAGCGATAGCGGAGTTCTTTGCCTTGCCAACCGAAGAAAAAATGCTGGTGGCCTTCCCCTCCGATGGCTACCCCTACGGCTACGCCCCTTTGGGCTACGAACGACTGGCCGCCTCCTTGGGCATGGCTAGCCCGGCTGATTTGAAAGAAACCTTTTCGGTGGGCCCCGATACCGGTGGGGGTTCGCTGGGCGATGACCCCGACCAGGCGTGGGTTCGCTCACCCAGTCTTTGGCCCGACCGCCCCTCGGGTCTGCGTTTCGCCTTAGAAGAGTATTTTTCGGCCATGGCGCAAGTCGCCGAACACCTCATGGCGGTCATGGCACGGGCCTTGGACCTCCCGACGGATTTCTTTGTCCCACTTATTGATCAACCCATAAGTTCGCTACGGGCCATCAACTACCCGAAGCACTCGTCGGCGGCCCCTAAGAATGCTCTCCGCGCTGGTGCGCATACTGATTATGGAACCTTCACCGTGTTGCACACCGACCAAGTGCCGGGCTTAGAGATCCAAGACTCAGCGGGAAACTGGCAAAGCGTTACCCCCAACCCAGATGTTTTTGTGGTCAACCTGGGTGACTCCATTGCTCGTTGGACGAACGATCGTTGGCGGTCTACCCTGCACCGGGTAACCACCGCTTCTTCAGAACAAAGGCAATCTTTGGCCTTTTTTCATATGGCCAACTGGGATGCTTTCCTAGATTGTCTTCCCACTTGCCAAGATGCCGAGCATCCGGCGCTTTATCAACCTGTCCAAGCCGGGCCGTGGCTTAAAGAAAAGTTTCAGGCCACCGGTTCGGTAAGCAGTGAAAGCAAAGTGGTGGTTTCCCCACCATCAGAAAGTGCGGCCACCTGACTACGGAGCGCATGGGCTCTATGTGTACCCAAGATGGGGTCGGCCAGGCGGTGAAACTTTTCGTTAATCTCCGCCGACGACAGATGGTTTTCTGGGTCACCCCGAGGCTCGGTTACGGGCGAGACAAAGGTCGTTCCGTCTTGGCAGATTAATGAAACTTGGGCAAAGCGTTGCGCCGGAAAAGCTGCGTTGAATCCCGGGCTCTCTACAATGGTGATGGCCGCTGCTAAACGCAAACTTTCTGGGTCGGTGAGGCCACTTTTGGTTATTTCTTGTACACCAAGTTGCCCATGGGCCAGAGCGGCCCCTACCGAAAAGGGCAAACTGTATTGGGCTTGTTCTGTACAAGTGGGTGCCACGGTGGCTAAGCGAAAGGCCTCGTGGAAAGTGGTGATCTTGATTTCAGAAATCTCAGAACCATCCAAACCATGTTTTTGGCGTAGAGCCAACGCTGCTTCTACGGCAGGTTGTGCCCACCGGCAGACCGGGTGAGGCTTAAAGTACTGCTCAAAAATACGCCAGTTGCTGCCCAGGTCTTGCCAAAGGTCGTTGACTTCTGGGCTTTCCACGGTGATGGCCGGCGCCCCGGTAAACCCATTAGCCGCCAGGTAGGCCGCGCTTACCCCGGCCATTGCACCCCACCCTGAACCGTCTTTTACCATGGTGGGGTGGTCGATGACCCGCATCATTTGGCTGCGTGGGCCGTGATACTCGGCAATACCTAGTGCTTCGGCCAGGCCCCGACCGTCAAGACCGAGGGCTCGTGCCCCCAGCGCTGCGGTTGCTAAAGATATGGATGCTCCCGAAGAGTGATAATCGGGCACCGTCTGGTGCATAGCGATGCCTGCTCGAGTGCCGATTTCGTAGCCCACAGCCACCATGGTGAGCAGTTCGCGAGACTCCATGATGGTTTCGGCTTGCCCGAGGGCCAGAACGGCCGGTACTACCCCGCAGCCCACATGCCCTTTGGTGAGTTTGTGACCGTCGTGGGCATCGATGGCATCAATGGTCATGCCGCCAGCCAAGGTGGCCCCCGCAGCGCTTACCGGCCGACCATCGAAGAGCAAGCGGGCGGGCCGGCCACCCGAAGCAAACTGCTCTACCGCATGTTGGCGAATGAGTATTGATAAATCGGTGGTCGTGCCCGAAGCGGCAACCCCCAGAACATCGAGCAGGCAGCGTTGGGTAAAGGCCACCACCGGGTCGGGGAGGTCGTCAAAGGTGAGATCTAAAGCGAACTCCGCCAGCGTGTTCACTCCGGAGCAACCCAAGGAACGGTTGCTACCAAATGCACCCGTTCAACGAGCCCACCGTTGAGGGCGGTGTGGTAGCCCCGGGTATCGGTGAAGTAAACCGACCCATCGGCCGGCAAGTGGGTGCAATGGTTGTTGACCACAAACAGCGACCCGGGGTTGGACACAATAGGTACGTGAATGCGTGGCTCGGGGTCTCGGTGCCACGAATTGCAGTTGTAGAGGTCTTTCCACAACAAACGCATACGCCCTATAGGGAAGCGGGCCGTCAACTCTTGATGAACGTGTTCAAAGTAGGTCCCGACAAAGGTAGGAACTAACTCGGTGAAGGCGGCTTCGTTTACGGCCTCTTCGCGAGGTTCTTCTTGGTAGCGGTCGTCGGCCCGTAGCCAGTAGAGCCCAGACAAATCGTTGGCGGTAGGCACTTCAACCCCTGGCCGGCGGGTAACCGCTAGCGCTCCGAAACTGTCGGCTTCGGCAGCCGCCGTGAAATCTGTTGCCTGGCGAAGGTCGCTTAAGGCGGTCTTTAACTCATTGATGTCGAAACGCAAATCCAACAAATCGATACCCGGCCCGTGCACAAAGTTTTTAACGGCCTCTTTGTCGGGGACGTTGCCGAGCCACTGAGCCATGGATCGCTGATCTTTTTCTACGCTAGTGGCCACGAGAAATCTCCTTGCGGGGTTCTTGGTGCTTTCGCCCCGGAGTCTAGACTGCCAGAACCCGACAAAAGGAACGCTTATGCCTGCCTTAACTCAAGAACAAAAAGACCAGTTTTGGCGTGACGGGTTTTTGGTAGTGGACCAAGCGGTAAGTACCGAGTTGTTACGAGAAATGCAAGAAGATTTCGCGGCCTGGGTACAAGAGAGCCGCAGCCATGAGGCTCCCTACGGCGACACTCTGGACGGCCGCCCTCGTTTCGATATGGAAAGCGGCCACGCCGCAGACCAACCCCGGTTGCGTCGGGTGAACGCCCCGGTGGAAGCCTCAGCGGCCTACTACCAAACCATGGCCGATAGCCATATGGCGGACTGTGTGGTGGACCTCATCGGGCCGAATGTCAAACTGCACCACACCAAGATTAATTCCAAACAGCCCGGTGGTCATACCGAAGTTAAATGGCATCAAGATTTTCCTTATACCCCGCATACCAACGACGACCTGGTGACCGCTTTGTTGATGATTGACGAAGTGACCGAAGAAAATGGTGCCCTCGAGGTGGTGCCGGGTTCACACCGAGGCCCGCTTTATAGCCTTTGGCATGACGGATTATTTACCGGTGCAGTGGCCGACCAAGTGGTTGAACAAAGCAAAGAAAAAGCGGTCCTCTGCACGGGGTCGGCGGGCTCTGTTTGTTTGATGCACACCCGCCTTTTGCACGGCTCTGCAGCCAATCGCTCTGATCTGCCACGTACCTTATTTATTTCGGTTTACTCGGCCGACGATGCCGTGCCGTGTGCCCCGAACCCTATGCCCACCGAGTACGAAGGCTTGCTGGTCGCCGGGCAGCGCAGCGGGCGTATTCGCAGCATAGATTTCGATGTTCAACGCCCCCAAATGCCCGTTACCGCCTCATTTTTTGATCAACAAGATGCCCCCCGATAAACGACTCGAAGATCAAGAGATCCTTGACCGGGCGCAAGCCTTAGGTCTCTCCGTTGATGAACCAGAGGCTTACGTGGCAGCCGTGCGGCGGCAAGTAGCTGACGCCGAAGGAATTCTTGACTTTCCCACTAGTCGCCAAGAACCGGTGCGCCGCCAATGGTCGGTTCCCTCTGCGCAAGAAAACCCCCTTAACGCCTGGTATGTGCGCACCGAGATAACCGAGGCCACCTCCGGGCCGCTAGCGGGAAAAACCGTCGCCATTAAAGACAACATTCGTGTGGCCGGCGTACCCCTCATGAACGGCACAAAAATTCTTGAAGGCTATGTACCGCAAGTTGACGCCACGGTGGTCACCCGGCTCCTGGGCGCCGGAGCCACCATCGCCGGAAAATCCACCTGCAATGCTTATTGCTTTTCCGGAGGCAGCCATGTGAGCGACACCGGCCCGGTATTGCACCCGCACGACCCTGAACGCTCGGCCGGAGGGTCATCGTCGGGGAGTGCTGCTTTGGTGGCCAGCGGGGGAGTGGACTACGCTTTAGGGTGCGACCAAGGCGGGTCGGTGCGGGTGCCAGCCTCTTTTTGCGGCTTAGTGGGCATGAAAGCTACGCACGGCCTGGTGCCTTATACCGGGATTCTCGGCATGGCCCCCGGCATCGACCATGTCGGGCCGATTACTCGCACCGTGGCAGAAAATGCTTTAGTGCTTTCGGTGCTGGCCAATAGCGAGCAGGTGTTTCCCAAAACTTCAGGGGTTCAAGGCTTACGCATCGGCCTAGTCAGCGAAGGTTTTGGTCGCCCCACCTCGGAAACTGTGGTTGATGACTCTGTCCGGACGGCTGTGCACCAACTGTCCAGTCAAGGGGCCTCAGTAAGCGAGGTCTCCATACCTCTCCATCTCGCCGGCGCACCGATCTCTGCAGCCTTGGCCCAGTTGGTCATAGACAACATTTTCACCAACGACGGTCAAGCCTTGGGCGGCGAACCGGTGGACGAAGCTTTTTTGCGCCAGCAAGCGCAGTGGCGCACCCGCCCCAACGATTTGCCTCAATCGGTACAAGTCTCGTTGGTGTCTCGTGAGATCTTGCGCCAACGCCACGGCACCGCGCTGGTAGGGCGAGCGCTAGAAGAAACAAACCAGTTGCGGGCGGCCTACGACACTGCTTTAGAAGATTTCGACTTGCTGGTCATGCCTACCACCCCCATGCGGGCTACTCGACTGCCGGGGTCCGATGCCGGGTTAGCCGAAGTGATGACTCGCTCTGGTGAGCCGCTAAGCAACACTTGGCCTTTCAACAACACCGGTCACCCGGCCATGTCGCTACCCTGCGGGTTTAGCGACGGCCTACCTATCGGTTTGATGCTTATTGGGGCACCGCACAGCGAAGCACTCCTGTATCAGACCGCTACTACCCTTGAAGAAAATCTAACAACGGAGAAATCATGAGCAAAAAGCATCAACTGGCCACCCAAGCAGTACATGCCGGTGAACCCCATGACCCCTCGGGCGCCCACGTGGCACCCATCCACCAAACCTCTACCTTTACTTTTGCCGATGCGGCGGCCGTTGAATCTTACGGAAATGGAGAAACGGCCGGCTACATGTATTCCCGTGGCTCGAACCCCACACGCCAAGCGTTAGCAGCCAAGATCGCCGCCTTGGAAGGTTTTGACTATCCAGGCTCAGAGCCAGTAAACGCAGAAATATTTGGCTCGGGCATGGGTGCGGTCAGCGCAGCGTTGCTGGGTCTCACCAAAGCGGGGGACCATGTGATCACCCAGCGGGCCCTCTACGGCTCCACCGACCACTTGATTTCCGATGTACTTCCCAACTATGGAGTTACCAACACCCGGGTTCCTCTTCTGGACCCGGATCTTTTAGAACAAGAGTTGGCCGCCCACCCAGAAACCACGGCGGTCTATTTAGAGACCCCCGCTAACCCCACCATGACGGTTATAGACATTGCCCGAACGGCCGAGTTGGCCCACGCCCATGGGGCAAAAGTCGTAGTGGATAACACCTTCGCCACCCCTATTTTGCAGCGGCCCTTAACCTTGGGCGCCGATGTGGTGGTGCACAGCACAACCAAATATATTAACGGCCACGGAACCGTTCTGGGTGGGGCTGTAGTAAGTGCCGACGCCGAGTTTATGGATACCGGCGCCGGGTCCATGATCCGTTTTGTAGGTGCAGTGCCGAGCCCCTTCGATTGTTGGCTAACCAGCATTGGCCTCAAAACTTTGCCTTTGCGTATGAAACAACATTGCAGCAATGCGCGTACTGTTGCTGAATTCTTAGAGGCACATCCCAAGGTGGGCGTCACGCTTTGGCCGGGGCTCGCGAGCCACCCGCAGCACGCTTTAGCTGCTCAACAAATGGACGATTTTGGGGCCATGATCACCATTGATTTGGGCAGTTATTCGGCAGCTACCCAGTTTCTTGATGGGCTTAGCATTTGCTCGCTAGCGGTAAGTTTGGGCAACGTTGACACTTTGGTTGAGCATCCGGCTTCTATGACCCACCGGGTTGTGCCGCCGGAAGACCGAGCCGCTTCGGGCATCACCGATGGCATGGTGCGCATTTCGGTAGGTATCGAAGATGCTCAAGACTTGGTGGCTGACCTTGAAAGCGGTCTTTCTCGTATTTAGCCACGTTTAATGCGGTTTACTGCGAGACCTCAGGTTTGCTGAATTCCATGACCCCGTCGTCCACGGGGGCTTTGCCCAGCAATTTGACGTCTTTACGGTAGTCCTGGGTGTTTAGCCAGGGGGCCCGGTCGCCTTGGCGAGGCAGCAACGGCATGACTCGATTCATGTAACCGGCGGGGAAGTCGTCTACCCATGGCCGTGGCGGCATGTCGTGGTCGCTGGCCCGCAGCCTTGGGGTGCATTGCGTGGTGTCGGTTTTACGCATGTGGTTCAATAAACGGCACACGTGTTCACCGATCAAATCGGAGCGCAGCGTCCACGAGGCATTGATGTAACCAAATGAGGAAACCAGGTTAGGAATGTCCGAGTAGGCCAAACCTTTGTAACTCCAGGTCTGCGCAAAATCGACTGGTTGATCGTCGACACTAAAACTCATTTCTCCTAAGGTCACGAGATTCAAACCAGTAGCAGTCACGATGATGTCGGCTTCGAGTTCCAGGCCAGAAGTCAAGCGAATACCGTTGGGGGTAAAAGTGTCAATGGTGTCGGTCACTACCGAAGCTTGGCCAGACTTTATGGAGTCAAAAAGGTCCCCGTTGGGAAGCAAGCAAAGTCGTTGGTCCCACGGGTTGTAGGAAGGGGTGAAGTGTTTCTCTACGTCGTAGTCGGGCCCCAGGCCTTCTCGTACTCCGGCCAAAAGCATTTCTTTAACTTTTTCGGGGTCGGTGCGAGACTTGCGATAAACCAAACCTTGGCGAAACACATTCTTTTTGCGGGTCAACCAGTAGGCAAGTTTCTCGGGCAGGAACTTACGGAGACGGTTGGCGACGACGTCATGGTCGGGTCGGGCTACCACGTAGGTGGGGGAGCGCTGCAACATGGTGATGTGTGCTGCTTGGTCAGCCATAGCGGGAATCAGCGTCATGGCGGTTGCTCCTGAGCCAATGACCACGACTTTCTTGTCGGCGTAATCCAAATCTTCTGGCCACTCTTGGGGGTGTACTATTTGGCCATGGAAGTTTTCTCGGCCAGCAAATTCGGGGCTGTGACCCTCTCGGTAACTGTAGTAACCGGAGCACATGAACAAAAAGTTGCAAGTGTGGGTTGTTGACTCTCCTTGGACATCAGCAGTCAGGGTCCAGGTGCTGTTCTGGCTTGACCATTGGGCGTCAGAAACTTGATGGTTGAAGCGAATGTGTGGGCCAATATTGTGTTCTTCGGCAGTCTCTAGAAGGTATGCCAAAATCGAGGGGCCGTCGGCAATGGATTTTGCGTTGGTCCAAGGCTTAAAACTGTAACCCAGGGTGTGCATGTCGCTATCAGAACGAATACCGGGGTAGCGAAAGAGATCCCAAGTGCCGCCTAGGTCGGGCCGGCCTTCGAGAATTGCGAAGGAATGATCGGGGCAGTTTTTTTGCAAATGGTAGGCAGCGCCGATGCCCGAAATACCGGCGCCCACAATGAGGACATCAAAATGTTGAGGTGAGGTCATTTCTCTACCCTAATAAGGAAAACTATTCTAGTGAAAGCGGGGCGTAAGAAGATTGAGTGCCCAATTTGGTGACCGAGTCGGTGGCCCGATCCATGCCCAGTTTGGCGGCCACTACTGGATCTAGGCCTTTGGCCAGTCCGTAAGCAAAAGCTCCTACGAAAGCGTCGCCGGCTCCTGTGGTGTCAAGGGCGGTGACCTGCTGGGCAGGCAAACGCAGAACCTGGCCATCGGCAACGAGGGCCACCCCGGATTGGCCGAGCGTAACCAAAAGATTCGTAGAGGTTTGTGTGGCAAAATCCATAATTGCTGTGTCGGTAGGTTCGCTCCCGGCCAAAAGGGCAAACTCGTGTTCGTTAGGAATCACCCAGTCAGTAACGGCGAGGAGTTCTGGGCTCAGCGCACTGGCCGGGGCAGGATTCAAGACGGTAACGGCACCAAGTTCTTGGGCTGCCGCAAACCCGGCTTGGGTGACCTCTTGAGGAATCTCAAACTGGCCGACCACTACCTGCAGGGGGGCCAATGCGTGTATGGCTGCTGCTGCTTGGTTTGGCGTAAGCGCATGGTTGGCGCCGGGAATAATGATGATGCGATTATTGCCTTGACCGTCCACCCAAATGGGGGCTACCCCGCTGGCCCCGGGTGAGGGGTAAACGTGGTCGGTGTTGATGCCGTAGTCGGCAAAGTTTTTACGGTACAACTGGGCGTAGTCGTCGTCGCCGAGACAATTGATCATGGCTACCTCGGCGCCCATCAGTTTGGCCATTACCGCTTGGTTGGCGCCCTTGCCGCCGAAGCCCATTTGAAACTTTTCACCGAGCAGGGTCTCGCCATCTCCGGGCAGCACTTCGGCATAAGCAACCAAGTCGATCATGGTGGAGCCGACAACGGCCAAGGTTGGTTGAGTTTCGTGGGTCATGGTTTCCTTTGGTCACCCGGAGCGGCGTTCGTTCATGTCAGTATGGTTGATTCTGTTCACTAAACGGAGACCAAATGCAAACCAGTAGTAAATGGCAAAAGCCGGTGCTGAAATCCGTGCTCCCGGTTATTGAACAGTCGACCCATGTTTCCACTTCTTTGGCGAAGGTCCAGGAAGTGGCCAGTTGGATGGCTTACGAGCATTTCTCCATTCCTGATGACACCGGCACCGGGCCTTTTGATATGGGCAATGATCCGGATTTATTGTTTGACGTAAACTTTTTTATTGGGGCGCTTAATTTTGCTTTTACTGACTTTTCCACCAGCGTAAAGTTTGCCGTTGACTATCGCGGCCAAACTTGGTCCGACACCGAAGGCATGTTTGCCCGCATCCATGAAGCCCTCGCTGCAGGGCAAGACATTTTTAGCGGTCAATATTTGGCGTCGGTGACCAGAAGAGATTTGAAACTATTGTTTGCCGGCAATGTGGAACTCCCCATGCTGGACGATCGAGTGGCCATTTTGAACGAAATCGGCGCCACCTTGGTTGACCGACACCAGGGTTCTTTTCATGCCTTTGTGCGTTCGTGCGCTCCAGCGATGTATGCCGATGGCAACGGCCTTATGGAGCGTATGGCTCAAGAGTTTCCTCGCTTTGATGATTCCAGCATCTACCACGGACAAAAAGTTGAGTTTCATAAATTGCCCCAACTCACCCTGTGGTCGCTCCACCGAGCGCTCTTTCGCAGCGGTCAGTGGGCATTAGAAGACCTTGACGACATGACCGCATTTGCTGACTACATCGTGCCGGTGGGGTTGCGCCTTATGGGGTTGATCTCGTATGCGCCGGCGTTAGAGGCCAAGATTATGGCGGGTCAAATTATTGAACGTGACAGCGACCAAGAAATCGAGATTCGTGCCCACACGGTTTATGCCACGGCCTTGCTAACCGATGCCATCAACGAGCTACGGCCGCCTGATCAACAAATCGTTGTGCCCCAAGTGGACTTCCGCTTCTGGAATACTTATCACGCCACCTTTTGGCCTCATCACCTAACGCGAACCATCATGTATTAGGCCGAGTCTTGTCTTGGAGACGGCAGATGGCACAATAGTTACATGTTAAAAGCCCTTCGCTCGGTAGTGCGGTTGAGAAGATTTGAACGCAACGGGGCACTTCGCCGCTTAGAGCGAGCCAGCAATTTGGAGGATCTCCGCTTGTTGGCAAAAAAGCGCCTCCCCGGTGGGGTTTTTGATTACATCGATGGTGCGGCTGAAGATGAGCGCACGGCGGCCCGCAACATGCAGGGTTTTGCTGCCATTACATTTAAACCCAGGGTTCTACGAGGTATTGAAAGCATCGACACCTCTACAGAATTACTGGGCAAGCGGCTCCCTTTGCCTCTGATTTTAGCGCCCACGGGCTTTACTCGCATGGCTAACTCGGCCGGTGAACTTTCGGTGGCCCGAGCCGCTGAACGGGCCGGGCTTCCCTACGGTCTCTCCACGCTGTCCACGCGCTCTATCGAAGAGGTAGCGGCGGTTTCGTCCGGCGAGAGATGGTTCCAAGTTTATGTTTGGAGAGACCGCGACCTGGTTGATGAAATGCTCGAACGGGCTGCGGCATGTAACTATTCGACCATCATTTTGACGGTCGACAACACGGTTTTGGGCAGGCGTGAGCGAGACGTTCGGCGTGGCTTCACCTTGCCGCCCAAAATCGGCTTAGACACGATTTTTGACGGCCTTCGTCACCCCAGTTGGACTTGGGACTTCATAACGTCAGAACCCATAAAGTTTGCCAACCTGACCGAAAGCACGGTTGGCGATGGGTCGGACCCGGTCTCTCTCGCCACCTACATCAATACCCAATTGGACCCCAGCCTGAGTTGGGAAGATCTGGCGTGGTTGCGCGACCGATGGAAAGGGAAGTTGGTCATCAAAGGCATCCAGTCGGTAAACGATGCACTACTTTCCGTGAATTACGGGGTGGATGCGGTGGCACTCTCAAATCATGGGGGGCGGCAGTTAGACGATGCCCCAGCACCGATTGATCTTTTGCCGGAGGTAGTCGCTGCTCTCGGCGGGCAAACAGAAATAATTGTGGACGGAGGGGTGCGGAGGGGGTCCGACATTGTTAAAGCGGTGGCCTTGGGAGCCAACGCATGCATGGTGGGCCGCCCGTACCTTTATGGTCTGGGTGCGGCCGGAGAGGTCGGGGTGGACTTTGTTATTGATCACTTTGCCACCGGGTTGGAGCGAACCTTGGCTCTGCTGGGCTGCCCGTCCGTAGATGAGTTAGGTCCCCAATACCTGTCGGTTAACAAATATTGACCCTTGAAAATTTTTGCGGTACCTTGTGCTCACTCGAGTCGGGCAGGCAGCGAGAATAAAAGGTGTGCGCCCATGGCCATTGTTCCTCGACAGAAAGCGCAATCATGCGATTCGGGTATTTTCTGAATCAAAACAATTGGGGTTTAACCAAACCTTTCCATGAGGTGGTCAACGAGGGGCGAGAAATCGCTCAGTATTGTGACCAAAACGGCTGGGAGTCCATTTGGACCACCGAACACCATTTTGGTCATGAAGGGCTAGAAGTTTGCCCTAACCCCGTGCTGATGTGTGTTGACCTAGCCGCCCACACCGAACGAATTCGCCTGGGGCAAGCGGCCAACATTATTACCTTCCGCCATCCGGTGCAGATGGCCGAAGACCTCGCCATGTTGGATCACATGAGCGCTGGCCGCCTTGAAGTAGGGGTGGGCCGTGGCGTCTACCCTCGAGAGACGGTCAACATGAACCCGGTGGCCGATGTACGCAACCCGGCGGTCAACCGGTCGCTCTTTGAAGAAACTCTTGAAGTAATAAGGCACTGCTGGACCGATGAATTCTTCTCCTTCAAAGGGGAATTTTTTGAGTTCCCTTACCCGGGCGTCACCTTTAACCACGCCATGAGCCCGCCTCGTAGCGATAACACTGACCCAGTAACCGGGCACATTACGGCGCTGTCTGTTGTGCCGAAGCCTTACCAGTCGCCGCACCCGCCCCTGTGGCAAGTTATTGACTCCGCTCCTTCTATTGAGTTCGCGGCCCGCAACGGTTTGCAAGGAATGTTTTGGATTCCCCCCACCGATGCCATGGTGGACCGCTTTGAACTCTATAGCGAGACTGCTTCGGAGGCCCGAGGTCATGACGTGCCAATGGGGGAGGGAGTCACTTTAGTGCGCGACATGTTTATTACCGAAACTATGGCTGAAGCCGAGGATTTAGCCGGAGAAGCCTTCTTACGTTACATGGAGTGGGTCTGCCATTTTCGGGGGCTAAGCAACCATCGGTACCCAGGGGAAGAGCTCCCGGAAACCCCGGGAAAACTGGACCTCTTGAGCTACCAGTGGCTACACCCGCGCAACATGTTGTTCGGCACTGCAGACTATGTGGCCGAACAAATTCAGGAAATGAAAGAAAAACTAAACCTGCAGTCTTTGCTGGTGTGGTCCAACTTCCCCGGGATGGATCAACGAGCCGTGATGGACAGTGTGCAGCGTTTCACCGAAGATGTGATACCCCAATTTGCTGAGGAGAACAACTCATGAGTTTAGAAATACGCAAAATCGTTTCGCACCACGAAGAAGTCTTGGTGGAAGGCGGAAAAGCCGCCGCCCCCTCGTTGCACCTGTACGGAGTGGCCGCCGTGCTTGCTAACCCGTGGGCTGGTCAAGGCTTTGTAGAAGATCTCCGCCCGGCAATATTGGCGACCGCTCCGGCTTTAGGTGAGGTGCTGGTGCCTCGCCTTACTGCCTTGGCTGGCGGGGGAGAGGCCATCGAGGCCTATGGGAAAGCCTCCATGGTGGGGACCAGTGGTGAGATAGAGCACGGGTCGGCGCTTATACATACTTTGCGCTTTGGTAATGTTTTTCGTGACGCCGTTAATGGCACGGCTTACTTGTCGTTTACCAATACCCGAGGTGGCCCGGGAGCCACGGTGAGTATTCCCATGATGCACAAAGAAGATCCCGGTTGGCGCTCTCACTACCTCACCCTTGAAATGACCATCGCCGATGCGCCTGGACCCGATGAAATCGTGGTGGCTATTGGTGCTTCGGTAGGTGGGCGGCCGCATCATCGCATCGGTAACCGTTATCAAGACATGGAAGAAATGGGAATCGACCCGCAGTGAGTGGGCAAACCTATCTTCGTATGGAGGGCCAAGGTCCGCCGTTGCTGCTCATTCATGGGGTGGGGCTTGATCACACCATGTGGGATCCCGCCATGGAGCAGCTCCAAGATGAGCGCACGGTTATTCGTTACGATCTCCTCGGCCATGGGCAGACCTCCGCGGGAGTCGGTCCATTAACTATTGCTGACTTCGTTCATCAGGCCCGAGAAGTCGCTGCAGTGGCCGAAGGTGAAAAACTGGATGTAGCCGGCCTTTCACTGGGTGGCAGCATCGCTTTGGCGCTAGCTTTACGCCAGCCGGAACTGGTTCGTCGTGTGGCGCTGCTTAGCACGGTGTTCGAACGTAGCGCCGAACAGCACTCTGCTCAACAGCAGCGCTTAGACCTCTGCCGCCAAGGTGGTATGGCGGCAGTTGCGCAACTGGCGCAAGACCGTTGGTTCACCCCGGATTGGCAAGAAGCAAACCCTAAACTGGTGGACAAAATTTCTGCCCGCTTACGCACCACCGACCATCAAGGTTATTTGGCGGCTTACCAATGTTTTTTAGATGGCGACCCCATGGTGCCGGAATCTCTTAAGCAAATAGAAGCGCCCACGCTCGTCATGACGGGATCCCTTGATGCCGGGTCAACTCCCGAAATGAGCGAAGCCCTCGCCGCCGCTTTGCCCTGCGGCGAAGCCCAAATACTGCCGGACTTGCATCACCTTCCCCTGTGGGAAGACCCCTTTTTGTTCACTACCTCATTACTTATCTTTTTAAATAAGGAGATCACCCCATGCACGATTACCTGATGTACATCGACGGCGAGTTTTGTTCGGCCTCCGACGGAGCGACCTTCGAAACTCTCAACCCGGCGACGGGCGAGGCTTGGGCTACTGCTCCGGCGGCCACCGAAGATGATGTAGACCGTGCCGTCAAAGCAGCCCACCGAGCGCTCCACGAGGGCCCTTGGGCTGACATGACAGCCACCGAACGGGGCAAATTGCTTTTTGTTTTAGCCGATTTGCTGGCCGAACATTCTGAACATTTAGGTTCCGTGGAAACCACCGATAGCGGTAAATTAGCCGTCGAAACTCGTGGCCAGTCGGCCTACGTGGCCGAGTACTACCGCTACTACGGGGGGCTGGCCGACAAACTGCAAGGCAGCACCTTGCCTATTGACAAACCCAACTTGCACGTTTTTACCACTCGGGAACCCATCGGGGTAGTGGCCGGCATCGTGCCTTGGAATGCCGAAATGCTCCTCACCGCCACCAAAGCCGCTCCTGCTTTGGCGGCCGGCAACACCGTGGTGATTAAATCTTCAGAAGAAGCGCCAGCCCCTGTTTTAGCGTTTGCCGAATTGGTTGACCAGGCAGGTTTTCCCCCGGGAGTATTTAACCTCATCACCGGTTTTGGCGAGCCCTGCGGTCGGGCCCTCACCAGCCACCCACTGGTCAGCAAAGTTTCTTTCACCGGAGGCATCGACGCCGCCCGCCAGGTGGTGGCCAACACGGCACAAAACTTTGCCCCCGTTTCGTTAGAACTGGGCGGCAAGTCTCCTATCTTAATTTTTGACGACGCCGACTTTGAAGCCGCCGTTAACGGTGCAGTAGCAGGCAACTTTGGTGCCTCCGGCCAAAGTTGCGTAGCAGGGTCCAGGGTTTTTGTACAAGCGGGTATCTTCGACCGTTTTTTGGAGGCCGTTGCCCAACGTGCCCGAGCGGTGCAAATTGGCGACCCGCTTGATGCAACTACACAAGTTGGGCCGTTGGCCACAAAAAAGCAGCGAGACAACATTGAAAAAACCTTGAGTGAATCAGTGGCCCAAGGCGCCGAGATTATGGCCGGCGGTCAACGCCCCGAAGGGTTTGACCAGGGGTGGTATTTCGAACCCACCGTGGTGTCTTGCCCCAACCAAGAAATTCTCAGCACCCAGGTAGAACTTTTTGGGCCCGTCATGTCGGTCATCAAATTCAGTACGGAAGAAGAAGCCATCGCTATGGCCAACGACACGGTCTTTGGACTGGGTTCTGGTGTGTTCACCAACGACTTAGGGCGAGCCCATCGGGTAGCCGCTGGCCTGCACGCCGGCATCGTTTGGGTCAACACTTACCGAGCGATTTCGCCGGTGGCTCCCTTTGGAGGGTTTGGGCAAAGCGGTTACGGGCGAGAAGCCGGCATCGACGCCATCTACGACTACACCCGCACCAAAACCGTGTGGATCAACACCTCAAAAGAACCCATGGCTAATCCTTTCGTGATGCGTTAAACCGGCCAGCCGCCCTCTAAGGTACGCCCATCTGTATTTAAGAATCAAGGGACCTTGTGGCTTTTCAATTTGATACCGAAACCCAACTCACCGAGCAAAGCCCGGGGGAGTGGTCGCTGACCTTAAGCGACCAATGGAATATTGGCGACAACCCCAACGGGGGCTACTTGTTGGCTCCCTTGCTGCGTGGCTTGAGCACCTTGAGCCCACATAGCGACCCGCTCAGCGTGACCGCACACTATTTGCGCCCCGGAAGCGGCAACGCCTCGGCCCTGGTGCATGGTTCTCTGGTCCGTTCGGGCCGCAACATCAGCACGTTGCGGGGCTCGTTAGAGCAAGCAGAAAAAACCCGAGTAGAGGTTTTGGCGGCCTTTGGCACCTTGGGCGCCGGTTCTGATCAAGCACCTCAAGTGAGTATCCCCGCCCCAGAAATATCAGGGCCCGACCAATGTCGGTCCCGCTCAGGCCTTGAACAGGGCGTGGAACTGGTGATTCAGAACCGAGTCGAGATGCGCATTCATCCAGAGCAGGTCAAGGCAGGAGCCCCAGAGAAAGCCAAAATCTCTGGTTGGATACGCTTCTTAGATGGCCGCCAACCCGACCCATTGGGTCTGGTGTTGTTTGCCGATGCCTTCCCGCCCCCCATTTTTGGCTTGCTGGGAAGAATAGGCTGGGTTCCCACCATCGAACTCACGGTACATATTCGCCGGCTACCTGCACCTGGTTGGGTGCAAGCAGAATTTGTCACCGAAGACCTTCACGATGGCCGCATGATTGAAAGCGGTCGGCTCTGGGATTCCACCGGAGCGTTGGTTGCTCAGTCACGACAACTGGCCATGTTGTTAACCCCGGAGGGTTAAAGGTTTAAGTACCGGTCCACTCGGGTGGGCGTTTTTCAGCGAAAGCTTTGGGGCCTTCTTTAGAGTCGTTGGAAACAAACACCTTCATTTGCATTTCCGTGTTCAATGCCCAGAGTTCCTCTTCGCTGGCTCCCGAGGAAGCTGCCTGGACTAATTTTTTGGAAGCGGCCACGGCAAGTGGAGCATTTTGAGCGACTCGTTCCGCAAGTTTGAGTGCTCCTTCTACCGCTCCACCTTTTTCGGTCATGCGGGCAATCAGCCCGAACTGCAAAGCTTCTTCGGCCAAGATCGGGTCGGCGGTGATAGCCATTTCCATTGCTTTGCCGTGGCCGACGCGGCTAGACAAGCGCAGTACGCCACCGGCGGCCGCAAATAGGCCCACCCCTACTTCAGGAATGCCCATTTTGGCGCCCTCCGAAGCCACCAGAAGGTCGCAGCTCAAAGCCAACTCCAAGCCACCAGCTAAGGCAAAGCCTTCGATGGCACCAATCAAAGGCTTTTGCGCTCCTTCTTTAACGAATTCCATAAAGGGGCCAATGTTTTCACCCCGCAAGAAAGCTTTGAGGTCCATGCCAGCGCAAAACCCTCGCCCGTTACCGGTGAGTACCCCGGCGGTTAAGTCTGGATCATCGTTAAGCATTTGCACGGCATCCCAAAGACCGTTGGCTAAGTCACCGTTGATGGCGTTCATGGCCTCGGGACGGTTTAAGGTAATGAGCAGAACCCGGCCACGTTTTTCGGTCAGTACCGCAGTATTTTCAGACATATCGACTCCTATTTGGGTGGCATGCGAATGCCGCCGTCCACGCGAATGGTTTCGCCGTTCATGTAAGGGTTGGTAATTAGGTCCATCACCATGAAAGCCAACTCTTCGCCGCTTCCCAAACGCTTAGGAAACAACACCGACTGCCCAAGGTGGGCTTTGAACTGTTCGCTGGCTTCGCCTTCACCGTAGATCGGGGTGTCGATAAGCCCGGGGGCCACGGTGTTTACCCGAATGCCCACCACGGACAGGTCACGGGCAATGGGCAGCGTCATGCCGACCACGCCGCCCTTTGAGGCTGAGTAGGCGCACTGACCGATCTGGCCGTCGAAGGCCGCCGCTGAAGCCATGTTAACAATGGCTCCCCGTGTGCCGTCGTCGTCTACCGGCTCAGTTTGTGCCATAGCACCGGCGGCCCGGCTCAACATGTTGAACGAGCCAATCAGGTTGACGTTAATGACGAAGCGGAACTTCTCTAAGTCCATGGGTTCGTTGTTGCGGTCAATGGTGCGACCGGCGAAACCTAAGCCGGCCGAGTTAACCAAAGCCCGCAAGGGCCCCATTTCGCTGGCTGCCGCTACTGCGGTCTCTGCGTCTTCGGTGCTGGAAACATCGCACTTAACAAATAAGCCGCCAAGTTCCGAAGCAACTTCGGTGCCGCGCTCTTCGTTGAGGTCGGCTATGACCACTCGAGAACCCGCAGCAGCCAATTGGCGGGCGCTGGCCTCGCCGATACCCGAGGCACCCCCGGTAATGATCGAGGAAGACCCCTCAAGGTTCATACGTGGCATTAGGCGCCAATCCTTTCGATAATGGTGGCATTAGCTAAGCCACCGCCTTCACACATAGCTTGGAGGCCATAACGGCCGTCGGTGCGTTCAAGTTCGTTAAGCAAAGTGGTCATGAGCTTGGCTCCCGAGCAACCAAGGGGGTGGCCCAGAGCAATGGCGCCGCCGTTGACGTTTACTTTGCTGAGGTCAGCACCGGTTTCTTTTTGCCAGGCCAATACAACCGACGCAAATGCTTCGTTAATTTCGAACAAGTCAATGTCTTCAACGGTCAGACCGCTGCGTTCGAATACTTTTTCAGTAGCCGGAATAGGGCCCTTAAGCATGGTCACGGGGTCGGTGCCAGCCAAGGCAAAGGTATGAAAGCGTGCCCGAGGCTTCAAGCCCAGTTCGGCGGCTTTTTCTGCGCTCATAATCAAAATAGCCGCGGCGCCATCGCAAATTTGCGAAGAGTTGCCTGCAGTAATGCGGCCATCCTCTTTGAACGCTGGCTTTAAGGCGCCGAGTTTTTCCGCAGTAGTTCCTGGGCGTATGCCCTCGTCTACCGTATGCATTTCGGTAACACCATCAATGTCGATGGGGACCGGAATGATCTCGTTGTCGAAACGGCCTTCGGTGGTGGCTTGTTCGGCCCGTTGTTGAGACTGAGCTCCAAAAGCATCCAGGTCTTCTCGGCTAATGTTGTACTCATCGGAAATCATGTCGGCGCCGATGCCCTGGGGAGGGAGACCGGTTTCGCTGTAGCGCTCCAACATGGCGGGGGGAAAGGGGTGGCCCATTTCTCCGCCTACTACCGAAGACCCCATGGGGACGTTGCTCATGGACTCAACACCTGCGGCAACAACTATGTCGTAGGCTCCGGCCATAACCCCTTGGGCGGCAAAGTGAATTGCTTGCTGGCTAGAACCACACTGGCGATCTACGGTGGTTGAAGGAACCGATTCTGGCCAACCAGCGGCCAACACGGCGCTACGTCCAATGTTGAGCGACTGCTGCCCGACCTGCATTACACAGCCCATGACCACATCGTCGACCAACGCAGGGTCAAGGTTGTTGCGCTCTTCTAAGGCTTTAAGTACGTGGGCAGCCAGCGCTGCCGGATGCCAGTCTTTGAGTCGGCCATTACGGCGTCCTCCAGGGGTTCGTACAGCATCAACGATTACTGCTTCGTACATAATTTTCTCCTTAGGCGGCCGGTATGGCCTGATAGATTTTTAATCACGGTATGAGGGGTCGTCCCGGTCAAGTAACTCTTTGAGTTGCGTAAAGTGATACTGCCCTACCGGGAGAAACTTTTCCCAACCGAGGAGCGTTTTTCTTGCAATTTTGTCGCTAATAATACTGAGTGGTTGCCCGGTAGAGAGTGCCAAAACCATGGTTCGGCAAGCAATTTCTAAGTAATACATTTCTTCGAAGGCATAGGCCACGGAGGCAGCAGCCACCATGACCCCATGGTTTCCCATCATCATCACTGGCTTGTCTTGCATGACCTGTGCGATACGTTGACCTTCTTCGATGACGTCGCCCATGCCACCAAAGTTCAAATCGTAGGCCACTCGGTCGTAAAATCGTGCCGTGTTTTGATCAATGGGCAAAATGGTTGGGTCGGCTAGCCCGGCCAGTGCGGTGGCATAAGGCGGGTGCAGATGAAGCAGCACTTTTGCTTCGGGGATTGCCGCATGTACGGCACCATGGATGCACCAGGCCGATGGGTCCGGAGCATCGGGGCGCTCCAGGGTGGCTGGGTCGTCAGCATCAAGCAGCAACAAGTCGCTGGCCTTGATGAGAGAAAAATGGCGCCATCGTGGGTTGAGGAGAAACTTTTTTCCATCGTCAGAGACTGCAGCGCTGAAATGGTTCGCTACTGACTCGTGCCACCCAAAACGTACTGCAAGGCGGAAAGCAGCCGTTAAATCAACTCGGAGTGTCTCCTCTTGGGTCATGACCGCAGTCTACCTGCCGGCCTAGGGAATAAAAAAATCGAACCTGTCAGAAAAACCTCCCTGGCGGGTCATTAAGGAAAGCCACAAAGGAGACATTATGCACACCACTGGAGGAAGTAACAAGATTCCCGGAGGCCTCGCTCAATGCCTGGCCAACAGCCTAAGTTTTGGCCTTGCTGGTCTGTTTCAGCGCCGATGGAGCCAATTCCAAGCTGACCGTAATTTTCGTTTAGCAATTGAAGTTCGGAAGCAGTGGGTGATTACGGAGCGTCGTCGCCGTTACCAGGCTTTGGGGCTCCCCGTACCGGCCTAAGGTTTGTTTGCGGTATGGTCACTTTCCATGAGCGGGTCGAAAAGAGTTCTCATTGCGGGGGGCGGCATCAGTGGCTTAACCGCTGCATTGTGCCTGCACCGAGCGGGTCACCAAGTGCAGGTTTTCGAATCGGTCGCTGAACCTCGAGAACTCGGCGTGGGGCTCAACCTTTTACCTCACTCAGTGCGAATTCTTCATGACCTTGGATTAGCTGATCAGTTGGCGGCGGCGGCCGTACAAACCTCAGCATTAAGGTTTTGTTCCGAAAATGGGGTCACCATTTGGGAAGAACCACGCGGTGAAGCGGCCGGCAACCCTTGGCCGCAGTATTCGATACACCGTGGCCGATTGCAAATGGTTTTGCTGGATGCCGTAAAAAGAACGCTTGGCTCCGAGGCACTTTTCTTGGGCCACCATTTTTCGCATTACACCGAGCAAAGCGATCACGTCGAGGCGCATTTCACCGACCGGAAATCTGGCCGACCTCGTAAAAGTTTCACTGGGGATGTACTGGTGGGTGCCGACGGGTTGCACTCGGTTTTGCGGAAGTTGCTGGTCACCGGGAACGACGATTTGTTTTATAGTGGTTTGGTTTTGTGGCGGGGCGCCGTGGAAGCCCCGGCTTTTCTGGATGGTCGCACCATGATCATGGCCGGCCATGATCAGCAAAAAGCGGTGATTTACCCAATACGCGGCCCTCAAGAATTCGGTGGAACCGTGCTAACCAACTGGGTGGCCGAGCGGCCGGTAGACATGGATGTGGCTGCAGCCGACTGGAACTCCGAAACCGACCCGCTGGTTATTGCCGAAATGTTTAAGGACTGGGACTTCGGCTGGCTAAACGTGGGGGAGTTAATTGCTTCTACCCCGGTGGCTTACGAGTTCCCCATGGTGGACCGTCATCCGTTGTCTCAGTGGAGCCACGGGCGGGTCACCTTGTTGGGCGATGCTGCCCACCCCATGCGCCCCAACGGCAGCAATGGAGCAGCGCAAGGGATTTTGGATGCCGAAGCACTTACCGGTGCACTAAGTGAACATGCCGACCCAGAGCGTGCTTTGTTGGCTTACGATCAGCAACGGGTTGACCCAACTGGGCGCTTGGTTTTAGCAAACCGGCAGGCCGGGCCCGAGCGAGTCATGCAATGGGTGCACGACCGCTGCGACGGGACTTGTCAAGGTCAGCACCAGTGCGTGCCGACCAGCGACCTCGAACGAGAAGCCAACGCTTACAAAAAACTTGCCGGTTTTGACATTTCTCAACTTCAAGCACTCGCCCAACAACCCCAGGAATAAACATGCATTTTGTACTCCACGCTCTTGACCGCCCCGACGCTGGCGATTTGCGCAGCCAAACTCGTGAGGAGCATCTGGCTTACATGAGTAACTTCAACATTGTTTACGGCGGGCCGCTCATGGATGCCGAGGGAAACATGTGTGGATCGCTCATAGTTACCGACATGGATGACCGCGCAGAGATTGAAGCCATGGCCGCGGGCGATCCTTACGCCCTCGCTGGCCTATTTGCTCAGGTAACCATTACCGGTTTGAAACCGGTGTTGGGGCACTAACTCAAGTTACTGAGAAACTCCACCAGGGCGGGGTTCACCACCGCAGGGTTCTCGAGGTTCGCTGAATGACCGGCCCCGGGTACCACCACCATGGTGGTGTCGCCGCCTAGCATTTCGACCATTTCTTGGCCGCGTGCTAACGGGATAGCAGCATCTCCTTCTCCGTGGAAAGTGATGGAGGGGCAAGAGATTTCACTTAAACGGGCGTTGATGTCGTCGCGTTCAAATAAGCATTCTTTGGCATCGAGCCAGGCTGCGCCGGGCCGGGCGTTCCACTTGGCTCGCCAAATGTTTGCTCCGGCAAAACCGGGGGCAAACAAAACGCTAGCCAACATGTCGCCAACTGGGCCGACGAAACCGTGTTCCATCATGGCGCCGAAGAGCGCCTCGAATTGTTGGCGTTCTTCGTCTCCGTAGGCGCCGCCTTCGGTGTCGACCAGTACTAAAGCTCGAACGCGTTCTGGGGCTTTTAGCGCGGCCCGCATGGAGAGGAAGCCGCCTTGGGACATGCCGCCCAGCACTGCTTGTTCGATTCCGAGGTGGTCCATAAGGCCAAAAACGTCGTCGGCTAAATCCCAGTAGGTAAAGGCCCCGCTATAGACGGTTTGCCCCCAGCCACGTTCGTCGTGGGTAATAACCCGCCACCCGGCGGCGGCTAGCGGGGCGAGTTGTTCATCCCACATTTCGTGGCCCATGGCGAAACCGTGGCTCAAAATAATGGCCGGCCCTTCGCCTCCGTGGTCTACATAATGAAGGTTTTGTCCGTTTACGTCAGCGAATGGCATGAAAACTCCTTATAGAGGGTACTCAAAACATAGCGTCTTGCATCTTGCTAAGCGAATCGGCAAAAGTTCGTGTGGTGGGGGCTATCCCCACCACACGAACTTTTTGGGAAAGCGGCGATTGGTGGGCGAAGGCCGGTGTGACTCTTGCGACATCAGGCGAGGGCGGGCAATTGGTAGCCTTGCCTACGCCCTAAACCGGAGGCGTTGTTTATCGCTTTCAGGGGTGTAAATGATTCAGAATTCTCAGACATCAGTGCGCGACCGTTCACCTGGTCGTCGCTTCGATTGGCGGTCCCCGGCCCAGCGAGCCACCAGCCAAAGGTTCCGTGACCAGTGGTTGGTGAACCCCACGGCGAACCTGCTGTCGGGCATGGTGGTAGCTCTTGCTTTGATTCCTGAAGCCATTTCCTTTTCTATCATCGCGGGGGTTGACCCCAAAGTTGGACTCTACGCATCGTTCTCTATTGCCATAATTATTTCTTTCGCCGGGGGTCGTCCAGGCATGATCTCGGCCGCCACCGGCGCCATGGCCTTAGTGGTTGTGCCTTTAGTTGCCGACTACGGGCTCGGCCATCTTTTCGCCGCCACGATTCTGGCCGGAGTAATTCAGGTTGGCTTGGGCCGGTTGGGCGTTGGCTCTCTTATGCGGTTTATCCCCCGAACGGTCATGGTGGGCTTCGTTAATGCGCTGGCCATCCTTATTTTTCTGGCCCAACTGCCGCATATCTTCCCGTCGGGCCATGTTGACCAAAGCGTCCTTTGGCTGAATCTGGCCTTTATTGCTGCTGGGCTTTGCATCATTTACGGTTTGCCGCGAATCACCACTGCCGTGCCGTCCCCTCTGGTGGCCATCATTGTGTTGGCTGGGGTCGCCATTGGCTTTGACCTGCATCTCCCCACGGTGGGCGACATGGGAGCGTTGCCTGATTCTTTACCTGGATTAGCGATACCAAACATCCCTTGGACCGTTGAAACGCTACGGATAATTCTTCCGTTCTCTATTACCCTGGCCCTCGTGGGGCTACTTGAGTCGCTCCTCACTGCTCAAATCCTTGATGACCTCACCGACTCAAACTCCGACAAGAACCGTGAGTCCCGTGGCCAGGGAGTGGCCAACATTGCTACGGGTTTCTTGGGTGGTATGGCCGGCTGCGCCATGATTGGCCAGTCCATCATCAACTACCGCTCGGGTGGACGTACCCGATTGTCAACTTTGGCCTCGGGGGTGTTTTTGCTGGTCATGATCCTGACCCTCGGAGGTTTTGTGGCTCGTATCCCCATGGCAGCGCTAGTTGCCGTAATGATTATGGTTTCTGCTAGCACCTTTGATTGGAAGAGCGCTCGACTGGCCACGCTGCGGGTCATGCCCCGTACCGAGACCATCGTGATGGTCGCTACGGTCGGCATCGTGGTTTTAACCCACAACCTGGCTTACGGCGTCGGTGGTGGGGTAGCCCTTTCGGCGATCTTCTTTGTCCGGCGTGTGTCGCACTTGGTGGAAGTAACCAGCGTGCTTGACCCTGACAATGCTGAACGCCTCTATGCAGTCACCGGCCAGTTGTTCTTTGCTTCAACAAACGACCTCGTGCATTCCTTTGACTATGACGCCGTAAAGGTGAAGCGAGTTGAGATTGATGTGAGCGAGGCCCGTATTTGGGATACCTCAGCCATTGTGGCTATCGATGCCGTAGTGGCCAAGTTTGCCCAGCGTGGAATCAAAGCCGAATTAGTTGGCCTAAACCGTCACGCAGCAAAACTTCACCGCGACACCACAGATTCGCTCACTCCCTCGCACTAACCCGCCTCTGAGGCCATATCACACAGTCCCTCCTTGTCTAAAGTCCGTTACATGGGGACTGTCCCCGTGTAACGGACTTTTTGGTAGGTTGCAACCGAAAGGAACTCCGTGACTCAGTCGGAAGATTTTGATCTTGATGAGGCGTATGCCGTAGAGACGCCGCAAGACAACGTAGAACTTTACGCTCGTTGGGCCAGCACTTACGAAACTTTCGTGGAACGCAACGGGTATCAGCACCCGTTTATGGTGGCCGCTGAGTTGTTGGCCTTGGGCGGGCGAGACCACCAACCCGTGTTAGATGTGGGGTGCGGGACCGGTTTGGGCGGCCAGGCCCTCGTGGCCGACGGGCCGATTCTGGTAGACGGACTGGACCTCTCCGCCGAGATGATTGCCGAAGCGGCACAAAAAGAAGACCCACATGGAGCGCAGGTTTACCGGGCTTTCCACCAAGCCAACCTTAAAGAAACCCTGCCTATCGACGCCGGAGCCTATGGGGCCGTAATGAGCGCTGGCACATTTACCCATGGCCATGTGGGTCCCGAAGCCTTCGATGAGTTGTACCGAATCACCCGCCCCGGGGCATTATTTGTTGTCGGCATAAACAAAGAGTTCTACGCCGAGCAAGGCTTTGCCCACCGTTTTAGCAAAGACGCCCAGCAGGGCCGCATTACCGATCCAGTGGTGCACACTTCATCGGTTTATAGTCGTGGCGAGCATGAAGGCCACCTGGGGTTGGTGCTTACTTTTTCTCGCCAGTAGTCGGTTTTTTGCGCTGCACTGGTTTACGTACCCAACGCCCTACGGCGTGAGCCATCTCGCCGGAACGAGCACCCAAAGGCTGGAACTTTGACTGTCGTTCAACCGGCACAGCATCGCGGACCTTGATGCGGTAACTCAGATAAACCACCAAGATTCCCATGACTACGGCGAAGGTCCAGTAGTAGCCGGCGGGGCCCAGCGCACGCATAGCCATTGAGGTGACCATGGGGGAGGCCACCGCACCGAAACTGCTGGTCAACACCAAAGCAGAGGCAGCAGCGGTGCGTTTCTCGGTCGGGACCCAGTCGTTAGCCAGAGCGACAAATAGCCCATAAAGAGGGAAAACAAAAGCCCCGAAAGTGAAGTTGGCCAAAATGATTAACCATCCGGTTGGTTCCACGGTGGTTGCAAAAAGAGCCACCGCTCCGGCTGTGATAGCCACCACCATGATGACCGAGCGGCGGGGGTAGCGATCGGAAAGCTTGCCCAACGGAACTTGCAAAAGGACCGCTCCAGAAACACCGGCAGCGGCAAACAAGGCGACTTGGCTACCTGGCATTCCTGATTCGGTCCCATAAACAGAACTCATCGAACTGGCCGAGGCTTGTACAAAAGAAGCAAGGAATAAGCCAACAACCGCTGAGGGGACTAAGCGGTAGAGCTCTTTTATTGACATTTGCTCGGTAGAAGGCATGGGTGGGGCAGAAGACGCCGACAGGGTCACGGGGATAACCGCCGCCGAGATCAAGACCGAAGAAAGGACAAACATTTCGAAGCCTTCGACTGACCCCAAGTTGACCAGCAGTAAGCCGCCCGCCGTGCCTCCCATCATGATCATCATGTACCAGCCCAATATTTTGCCTCGGGTCTCGTTGGTGGCGCGGTCGTTAAGCCAGCTTTCTAAGACCACGAACACCCCGGCGTTACATATCCCGCTGATGAAATAAACCAACATCCAAGAAGCAGGCAGAACGATCACGGCGTTTACTAAAACGGCAGCCGAAGCGGTAGAAGCCAGCGCAGCAAAGGCACGGATGTGACCCACCGAGGTGAGCATGGTGCGAATTATTCGAGCCCCAACGAGATAGCCAGAAAAGTGGGCCGCCATAACTAAACCCATGGCCAAGGCGGTAAAGCCTTCGGCCTCGGCGCGCAACGGCAACAAAATGCGCTGCAAACCATTACCCACTTGTAAAAGCAAGAAAGCCACAAAGAGGGCCCCGATGCCGGCCATAGCGGGTCCTGACCGGGCCGAGGGGGCGCTCGGGGTCATGGTGTCGCTCATTGCAGCGACCGGATGCCTCGGCCTACGTGGCTCGGGCGAGGAAAACCTGTATGGGTCGCAGCTAAATCTTGAGCAGCCGAGAGTACGGGTTCTGCCATGGGACCCACTTTGGGTGCCTGGCCATCTGCGCCTTGCACGACGTGCAACAACATGGCTTCTTGACTGGCTGCGGGTTCTGGGTCATCGGCGACAAAGAGTTCTTGGTACCAGTGGAGGCGTTTTTGATCGGCTCCCAACAACCAGCCTTTTACCCAGATTTCTGCCCCTTGATGAATCTCACGTAAAAAATGGATGGTGCTTTCTACTGTGTAAAAAGTGCCGTGGGCCTGCCGGTAGTTTTCGCCGAAAGATAAATACTCAAGTAAAGCATCGCCCGCCGAGCCAAAAGCCACGCCGTAAAAGCCTTCGGTTAGATGGCCGTTGTAGTCGATCCACTCGGGGGGCACCACAGTGCGCCACCGTTCAACAGGTTTCAAGGCATCAGCCATAGTATGACCTTTCGCTTCGCTCGTTTAGCAGGGTTATCTTGGCACAAATTCGTGAGAAGACCCGGCAATCTATGCCCAAAACTCTTTAAGTTGCAACCACCGGTGACCGCTTTTTCTTTACCCCAAGGGGCCCGGCGGCAACCGAGATGGGTCCGTGGCTGCAAGCGCTTCGATAGGCGGGCGAACCGGTACCCCGAGCGCTTCTTCAATGAGGCCGGCCCAAGACAATAACTGCCGGTCTGTGCCCCGTGGAGCCACAATTTGTACTCCCACCGGTAGTCCCTCTGAGGTGAAACCCGCGGGCAAACTTATTGAGGGGCAGCCCGACACGGTGACCCGAGAAGAGGACCGCATCCAGTTGGTGTAGTGATCTAAAGAGGTGCCGTTGATTTCCCTTACCCACTCTTGACCCACCGGAAAAGCCGGCACCTGACTGGTGGGGGCTATCAGCAGATCGTATTTGCTAAAGAACACGTCCCAATCTTCTCGAAGGTTCTGCTCGGTGGCTAGTGCTTGTTCGATGCTTTCGGCAGGCAACCCGAGGCCTAAGTTGACCTCAGCTCGTACCGTTGCTTTGACTCGTTCATCTTCCGCCAGAGCAAAAAACTTCTGGGCGTAAAAGGCGGCTCGCAGGGTTTCAAAGCAACGGTCGGCTTTAGAGAAGTCAGGCTCTTGCTGGTCGACGCTCCACCCCAGTTGTTCAATGGTTTCGGCAGCTTTTTTGATAATGCGGTGCACCTCTGGTGCTACGGGGAGGCCGCCGAGGTCCGGGGAGTAAGCCACCGGGAGAGGCATTTCGGTAAGTGGCCGGTCATCTTGCCCGCTTAAGACTGCATCGTGCAGAGCAACGTCGGCCACCGTGCGGCCAATAGACCCTTGGGTAGCCATCACATATTTTGGGTCGCCGCCGGGCACTCGGCCCGAGGTAGGCCGCAAACCCACTACGCCGCAAAAAGAGGGCGGGTTGCGCAACGATCCGCCCAAATCGGATCCATCGGCGATTGAGAGCACCCCGCAGGCCACGGCGGCCGCCGCTCCGCCGCTCGAGCCCCCGGCACTCCGGGTGGGGTCCCAGGGGTTTCGGGTCAATCCATAAACAGGGTTAAAGGTGTGCGACCCGGCGCCAAACTCAGGCGTGTTGGTTTTACCCACCACTTGTACCCCTGCTTGGCGCACCAAAGCAACCGCCGGGTGGTCGGCAACCGGTTGATGGTCAGCAAAAACGAGACTCCCGTAGGTGGTGGGGAGGTCTTTGGTATCGGCGAGGTCTTTAAAAGCAGTCACCAACCCGCCCAAAGGTCCGTCGACCGCTACGGCATTCGCTTGCTGCGTCGCTTGTTCCCAGCGTTCCATCGGGAGAGCGTTAACTACGGGCTCAACCAAAGCCGCCCGCTCTGCACAAGCAGCAAGCAACTCAGCTGCAGAAATTTCACCAGATTTGAGCAATTCTTGTTGGGCTACTGCAGAGAGGTCAGGAAGGTCCATGGACAAACACTACAACGGCCGGCTTAGTGCAGGGATAACTCGGCCGGCACGGAAAGACCGAATTCTAGTGAGGCATCAGCCACCGCAGAAAAGAGGTAAGCCCCAAAAGAACGCTCACAGGAAATCAAATAGGTTTGGATGCCTTGGCGGTCGGCGCGCACGAGATCGCAGGTTACTTTGGCCACCGAAGCAGAAAATGCTGCGCCGTCCGGGGTCAGGTCATCGGCCAGGTCGATGCTGCAAACTTTTGCTAAGGCTTGTGTCGCCGCCGGACCAGAGAGACGCATCATGGCTCGCCCGTGGGTGATATCAATGATCGAGGTGGCCTCTGATTGGTCAATTGCGGCTTGCACCTCAGTGCTTTTGCCTGGGCCGGCCAAAAAGAGCCATTCATCAGGCCGACTGCCGCAAATTAGCGTGCCGTTGGGCAGCAGTTTACTTTGGCCATAGGCCACGACGGGCCCCTGGCCACGTACCAAAATCTTGGTGGTGGCCGACTCATCGGTTAGCTCAATGACTCCGTCTGACGAGGTCAACGTTCGATCATTTAGTGGGCTGTGAAAAAGTTGTTCAGACACGTTGGCGTGCTCCTTGGTGATCGAAATGCGCATGATGCCCCTGCACGGTGGCTGGGATGCGCCGCCCGTCGGCCATCAATACGGTAATGATCGTGCCCGGGGCGGCCAGTTGGGGGGCCACCTGGGCTAAGCAGATGGAACGATCCAAGGTAGGGGAGTGACGGCTGGAGGTAATCCGGCCCAAAATAGTTGTGGTCTGGCCATCTACTATTTGAGCGGCCTCTTCGGGGAGCACCGTGGGGTCGTCGGGTTGCACGGCAACCAGAATCGGCAGATCTTCTCGTTGGTAAGCGGCCCGTAACTCCGGGAGCCCGATGGTGTCGGTTTTGTCTAGTTTTACCAGCCCACCCAAGCCAGCGGTCGGGGCTTTAGAAAGACCATCGGTGTCTTGACCAACGATGTAATGCCCTTTTTCTAGGCGAAGAATCCGTTGCGCTTCAACACCAAAGGGAGCGCAACCGAGGTCTTGGCCCTCAGCAAGCAGTGCTTCCCAGACCTCCAGGGCGTGCCCAGAGGGCACGTGTACTTCGAAGGAGAGCTCTCCAGTAAAGCCAATACGCCAGATCACACAGTCGGGAACCCCCGCCACGGTGCCGCTGCGCACGCTGAAATACGGGAATACCTCCGAAGACAAATTAACGTCTGAAACTAGGCGCTCCAAGAGTTGTCGTGAATGCGGCCCCGCCACGTTGATACTGGTTAAGCCGCCGGTGACCGGGGTGACGTGTACTTGCCATTCTGGGTGTCCGGTTTGGAGCCAGTCTTCGAGCATCTCCCATACGGCGCCTGCCCCTGATGAGGTGGTGGTCATGAGCCAATGGTTTTCGCTCAAGCGGCCGGTTACTCCATCGTCGGAGACCACTCCGTCTTCGGCCACCATGGCACCGTAACGCACCCGCCCGACTTGCAGTGATTCCCAACGGTTTACGTAAACCAGTTCCAAAAGTTTGGCCACGTCGGGGCCTTGAAGGTCAATTTTCCCCAGAGGCGTAACGTCAATGATGCCCACTCCGTTGCGCACGTTTAAGGCCTCGGCTACCGCATCGCCGTAGTGGTCGGGGCGCACCCATTGGCCGGCCAGTAAAGCCGTCGCTCCGTGGGCTTCGTGCCAGTCTTGCAGAGCAGACCTGCGTACTGGCTCAAAAATGCGGCCCGCTAGCGCACCTAAAGAAATGGGCGCAAATGGGGGTCGCCAGACCGTGGTGCCGATGTCGGCTAAGTCCATGTTGCGAGACTCAGCAAGCACCGCCGCGGCGTTTACGGTTTCGAGCTTGCCTTGGGCGGGCCCCATGGTGACTGTGGTGTAGCGCTTCATCAACTCAATGGAGTCAAAGCCTTCACCAGCCGCTTGAATCAAGTCTTTTGACGAAACGTCTTCGGCGTAATCAACCAAACCATGGGTGCTAGCCCGGTAACACTCGGGGTGGGCTTCTCGCCGGAGCGGCGTACGGGCGTCGGTCAAAGATTCCGGTGCGGGTCCTTCTGGGCCGCGTGAGCGAGCGGTGGCCGCTCGGCGACTATGACGCAAACGCAACGACCGGTTGGCAGCCAAAACACCGGTAGCGCTCCCGTGTGCCACGAGTTCGTCGGTGCTGCCGTTGCCAGCGATGCCGCCGGTTGTCAATATTTCTTCGGGGAGGTTTTCTGGAAAGTAGCGAGCGGCCTGCGGGTCGTAGATTGGGCGGTTGCCGGCCATGTTGAGGAGCGAGGTCGGGGCGGTCCAGCCGGTAGCGGTGACCAAAAGGTCGGCCTCGATAGTGCGCCCGTCTTCGAGTACAACTTTTTGCAGTCGGCTCTTGCCTACCGCGGAGGCCACCATGGCGCCGGTGCGTACATCTACCACCTCGACGACTACCACGCCGGCGGCTTGGAGGTCTTTTACTGCGGCGTCTCCTTCGGCATTGGCGGTCAGCACGACCGCTCGTTGGCCGGGTTTAACTGCCCAGAGGTTAATTAGGCGGCGTGCCGCTCCCGACAACATGACCCCAGGGGTGTCGTTGCCAGAGAAAATAAGCGGTCGTTCGATAAGGCCCGGGGCCACAACCAACGAGCCGACACGAGCCTTGACTAAGCGTTCGGGGGCGAGGTGGTGGTCGCCTTGCATTATGGCCACCCAGTTGTGGTCGTAACGGCCGGTCACCGTAGACCGGGTCATCACCTCAATGTTTTCTTCGGCAGTGACGGCGGCTACCAGTTTGGCGAGGTCGGCCCGGTTGTTCTCATTACCCCAGCGCAGGTGACCGCCTAAGTCGGGACCCATCTCTACCAGCAAGACGGCGGCTCCGGACTGTGCCGCTCCTAAAGCGGCAGCCATTCCGGCAGGGCCGCCACCGGCTACCAGCACGTCGGGGTGCGCGTATCGCTTGTCGTAGGCCCCGTGGGTGCTGGTTTTCCAATGCACTCGGCCGCCAGGGGCGAACTTGCGCAAGACAGACTGATAAACGTTGTCCCACAAGAATTTCGGCTTCATGAACGTTTTGTAATAGAACCCGGCCGAAAGAAAGCGTCCAACCACCTTGTTTAAAACGCCCACATCGTGTTTTAGGCTGGGCCACACGTTTTGGGTGCTTACCTGCATGCCTTCTTCTAAAAGACGGGTGCCGGCGCGCACGTTGGGTTCGTCGCCTACTTGGAGCGACAGGTTTGGGTCCCAATGGTCGGCGGTCATGATGCCCCGGTGCCGGTGGTATTTCATGGATCGAGAAAACACGTCAACGCCTTGGGCTGCTAAGGCAGAGGCAATGGTGTCGCCGGCAAAACCGGTGACTGGTTGCCCGTTCCAAGTGAAGTTGATGGCCGTTGAGCGGTCGATGGCCTCACCGGGTTGTGGGGGTAGGCGATGGCTACTCATGAGTGGTCTCGAATCTCATTGGTCACGGTGTTGCGCTCAATGGTGAAATAGCGGCGGCAGCCAGCACGGCAGTACCAGGTTTCGGTTACCCAACCGGCAGCGTTTTCGCGTAGGTAAAGGTAGGTGCGCCACTCGGTGAGCGTGGCGGTGTCGGGGTTGGGGCGATGGACAACTTCGCCGCAGTTACGGAGATCGGCCGAGTTGCGGGGGCCGCAGTGGGGGCAAGGAACAATGATCATTAGTGACCCACCGCAGCGGCGCCTTTTTCGCCGACCAGGTCGCCTTCGGTAAATCGGCTGAGGTTAAAGGGGGCGATCATTTCATCGGTCTTTCCGGTGGCAATGGTTCGGGCCATGGTTTCACCGGAGACTGGGCCGGCTTTAAAACCGTAGGTACCCCATCCCACATCAACTAAATAGCCATCTACTGGGGTGAAACCCATGACGGGGGAGTAGTCGGGGGTCATATCGCAGAGGCCGGACCATTGCCGCATGAGCCGCATTTTGGAGATTCCCGGCATGAGTTCTAATACGTGGCCGGCCAGTTCTTCGGTGAATTCCAAGGTGCCGTTGACCCGGTAGGTGCCAACGGGGTCTACTGATGCGCCGAAGACCAGTTCGCCGCGGTCGGTTTGGCTGACATAGACGTGCAGCGAACCCGAGACCACCACGGTAGGCAGGAAAACTTTGGTTGGTTCGGTGACTGCAGCTTGCAGAGGGTGGGTGGTGATGGGTAGGGGGACTCCCGCCATGTTGGAGATAAGCGATGCCCACCCTGCAGTGCAGTTGACGACTACGGGTGCGCTGATGTCACCTCGACTGGTTCTCACTCCGGTGACTTTGCCGCCCGGGCCTTTGCCTTCGGGTCCGGTGCCTCCTTCGCACAAAATGTCGAGCACTTCGGTTTGTTGGTGTAAATGCACGCCGTGATGGTCGGCGGCTCGGGCGTAGCCCCAAACCACTGCGTCGTGGCGCACGGTGCCTCCGGGAGGGTGAAAGAGGGCGCCTAAAATGGGGTAACGAGTGTTGGGCGAGACGTCCAAGCTGGGGGCTTCTTTTTTGACGTCTGCCGGGTCGATAACGCTGGAGTCGATGCCTTGCAACTTGTTGACTTCGGCTCTCCAGTGCATGGTGCGCAGTGCCGAGTCGGTGTGGGCCAGGGTCAAGTGGCCACGGCGAGAGAACATGACGTTGAGGTTTAGGTCATCGGCCATTTGGTTATAAAGATGCAGCGAGCGGTCGTAAAAGGCCACGCCTTCCGGGGTCAGATAGTTGGAGCGCACGATGGCCGTGTTGCGGCCCGACCCGCCGCCGCCCAAGTAGCCCTTGTCCACTACGGCCACGTTGGTTATGCCGTGTTCGGTGGCCAAGTAGTAGGCAGTTGCGAGGCCGTGGAGGCCGCCGCCGATGATGACTACGTCATAGGTGTCTTTGAATTCGGGTTGGCGCCACATGCGGGGCCAGGTGCCGCGGGTTAAGCCGTGGCGCAGCAGTTTGGCTGCCGAATATTTGTAGGCGTGTTGGGGCATCAGTTCAGGACTTTCTTGCTTCTTTTGTCCATGGGTCCGGGTTTGTTCCTTCTCCGTAGGAGGGAATTTTGTCGGATTCGTCGCCTTTTGGTATGCGGCGGGTTCCGGTCATATGGTCGGCCAACATATTATAAAAGCGGTGAAGTGGTTCTTCAAAGCGGGGGGAGAGGCGACCGGGGGTGTAGGCGCCTTGGCTGATGCCTCGTTGGTTGCGTTCTACGATGTCGATGTCCTCGTTGTTGATGTCGATCCAAAAATCACGGGTTGCGGCAAACTCTTCGTCGGAAACCTTTTCGTTTCCTGGAGGGAGGAGCCACGTGCAATGTTCGCGGGTTTTGCCGGGTTCAAGAGGTTCGAGGCGTAACACGAAGGCGTGGTTGGGGAGCAGGCTCAACAAGACATTTGGGAAAATGGCTAAGAAGCGTCCGCTTACCGCTTCGCCGTTACTCAGAGTGGTTGCTTTAGGCATGACCGTCCAGTCGTCACGACTGGTTTCAGTTATGGGTGTGGTGGTTTGCCCGCAATACATGCCAGGGCCTTGAAAGCGGTAGTGGTCGACTACTCGAGAGACCTTGGCGAGTTCTGGGTGTATCCACGGGACATGATAATATTCTTGATAGTTCTCTGAAATAAGTTTCCAATTGGCGTTCATTTCAAGGTCGACTTCAAGGTGGGTTACCCAGTTTTCCAATTGGTAGTTGGCTACTCGTTCGGTGAGGTCGCCGAACCATTCGTCTATTTCAACGGTGTGGGGGTCGGCGCAGGCAAAGAGCAAGCACCCCCACTGGGCGGTACGCACTGGGTGCAGACTAAAATCTGTGGGGTCAAAATCTTTTACCGTTACTTCTTCAAAGAGCGGCGTGGTGTTGAGCACCCCGTCTCGGTCGTACCCCCAACGGTGATAGGGGCAGCGCAGGGTGGCTCCGGCGGTGCAGTCGTTAGCAAAAAGTTCGGTGCCTCGGTGGCGGCACGAATTGTAAAAACCGTGAAGTTCTCCGGCCTCGGTGCGCATTAAGAGCACCGATCGTTTACCAAGTTTCCTGACCAACACTTGGCCGGGTGCGTTTAGTTCGTTGGCTGTCCCGACACAGACCCATGCGGTTTCAAAAACTTTTTCACTCTCTAAATCAAAAAATTCTTGGTCGGCATAGCAGTCGGCGGGTAATGCTGAGGCCTCTTCTACCGCTCGGCGCGTGGGGGCCCAGAATGCGTCATCGGTCCATGGTGCTGAGGGAGACTGTCTCTGCTCACCGGTCATCTCGGTGAGCGTAGAGCAAGTTCCCATTCCCGCGCCAGTGTTCCCATATTGCGGGAACACTTTTTTCTGTCGACATGCCCTACAGTGCAGGTATGCCAGAACTTCATGTCGTAGACCATCCCCTTGTTCAACACAAGTTGACCCAGATGCGCCGGTTTGATACTCCCAGTGAGCGTTTTCGCCAACTGCTTACTGAAACCAGTTTGTTGCTTACTTATGAGGTGACGCGCGAATTGCCGCTCACCACGACGACCATCACGACCCCTTTGGTTGAAACTGAAGCGCCTGAACTAGTTGAACACCCGGTAGTGGTCTCTATTTTGCGAGCCGGCAACGGGCTCCTTGATGGCGTGTTGCAGGTCATCCCTGGGGCTCGTGTCGGCCATGTTGGGCTTTATCGAGACCATGAAACTCTTCAACCGGTCGAGTACTATTGCAAGTTTCCTTCGTTGGAGGGGCAAACGGTGATCGTGGTTGACCCTATGTTGGCTACCGGAAACTCGGCCGCCGCTGCTCTTGAGCGTGTTAAAGCCGATGGGCCGGCAGCCATTCGTTTTCTTTGTTTGTTGGCTGCTCCTGAGGGAATCGCCGCTTTGCATGAAGCGCACCCTGATGTGCCTATTTGGACTGCTTCCGTGGACGAGTGCCTCAACGAGGTGGGGTACATCGTACCTGGTCTGGGCGACGCCGGTGATCGCATCTTCGGCACCACGTGAGCATCCGCCCGCTTGTGTTTTTAAAGCTATGACTCCTCAGGAAGAGAAAAAGCAACTTCTGGTTCAGCGCCGGCTCTACCATGCCATTCGCCCAATGGCTCGTTTTGATTTGGGGCCGCCCCCCACGGGGGTAGACGGCCCAGTTATTTTGGCCGCCAACCATCGAAGCTTGGCTGATCTTTTGTTCGCAGCCGCTTTGTATCACCTCTGGGGTTGGCCGGTTCGTTCGCTGGTGGCTGCTGCTTATTTTGAAAAACCGGGCATTGGGTCTCTTTTGCGAGGCTTGGGGTGCATCCCGGTTTCTGGCCGAGAAGCCGTTGAAAGAGCGGCCGAGATCTTAGCGGAAGGTACCTCGGTGGCCATTATGCCCGAGGGGCGCGTGGTGCGGCCCGAAGAGTGGCAGCCCACGGGGGTTGGGGAGGCGCGTACCGGGGTGGGGCGTTTGGCTTTGGAAAGCAAACGTCCGGTTATCGCGGTGGGGGCTGCGGGCACCGAGGTGTTGTGGCCTCGTAAGAGCACGTTGCCTCGGGTGCGGCCGTGGCGTCGCCCCTTGTTGGTAGCTCGCCATGAGGTAATTGGGGTCGTTGAAAACCTTGAGGCTCGTGTAGCACTCGAAAAAATCTGGGAGGGCGTGCGGCGCCAGGTGAATCTTGCCGACCAAGTCCGCAAGGACAGCTAATTTTCGTGGTGACCGTGGCCGTGATCGTCAATGAGTAGCATTTCGTGGCGGTGATCATGTTCGCTGTGGTCGCCTAAGAGGCGGGCTCCGTAGGCCTGACGCAACACATCTGGGCAGAGCACCGCGTCGGGTGCACCGGCGGCCACCAAGGTGGTAGCCAGCACCGCTACTTGATCCGCATGGCGGGCTTCGTCTAAATGGTGGGTAGAGAGAACCACGGTTCCTCCGGCCTGGCGGGTTTGTTCAATGACCCGCATAATGATTTCTTGGCTAGAAAAATCTAGGCCAGTTATTGGTTCGTCGAGGAGCAGCAGTGAGGCGTCTCGAGCCAATGCTTGGGCGATAAAGGCCCGCTGGCGTTGGCCGCCGGAAAGTTCGCTTATGGGGTGCCCAGCCAGCGCTGAGATGTCGAGTTTTTCTAGTGCTTGTTCCACATGGGCATGGTCGGCGGGGGAGAGGCGGTTGGGGAGGAGTTTTTTTTGGTAGCGGCCCATGCGTACGACTTCGGCCACGGTTAACGGCATCCACGGGTTTTCGTGGTGCTGGGTTACTAAGGAAATCGAGTCGGGGAGGTGGGTTATGGTCCCTTTGGTTGGTTTGCGTAGTCCGGCGAGGACTTCCAGAAGGGTTGTTTTTCCCGAGCCGTTGGGGCCCACCAAAGCGGTGATGCTGGCGGCCGGGAAGTCTAAACATAAGTTTTCTAGGGCCCATTTGTTGCCGCGCTCTACGTATACCTCGTGGAGTGAAAGCGGAGGTAAATCGTTCATAGTGAGAATCATTCTCGCTCAGCGAAGGCCGAGACACAACCTGTTCTAAAAGTGGTAAGGGAACTCGCTAAAATCTTGCGATCGTTTTTCTAAAAAGGCGTCTCTACCTTCGGCGGCCTCATCGGTGCCGTAAGCCAACCGAGTAGCTTCTCCAGCAAACAACTGTTGACCCACCAAGCCGTCGTCAATCATGTTGAAAGCAAACTTCAACATGCGTTGAGCGGTCGGGCTCTTTGCGTTAATTTCTTCAGCCCACTCCAAAGCGGTGGCTTCTAACTCTTGATGGTCGATCACCGCATTAACCATGCCCATGGCGTGCGCCTCTTCGGCGGAATAATCCCGACCTAAAAAGAAGATCTCTCGGGCCCGTTTTTGCCCCACTTGACGAGCCAGGTAGGCCGAACCAAAACCTCCGTCAAAACTGGCCACGTCGGCGTCCGTTTGTTTAAACACTGCGTGCTGACGGCTGGCCAAGGTGAGATCGCAAACCACATGCAAACTATGGCCGCCTCCCACTGCCCACCCCGGGACCACGGCAATAACTACTTTAGGCATAAAACGGATGAGGCGCTGGACTTCTAAAATATGTAAACGGCCGGTTCGCACCGGGTCAACGCTTTCCGCCGTTTCCCCTTCCGCATATTGATAACCATCGCGGCCACGGATGCGTTGATCCCCACCGGAACAAAAAGCCCACCCACCGTCTCGGGGCGACGGGCCGTTTCCGGTCAATAAAATTGTGCCCACGTCGGCGGTCATGCGGGCATGATCAAGCGCTTGATAAAGCTCATCGACGGTACGAGGCCGAAAAGCGTTGCGCACTTCGGGCCGAGCAAAAGCTATGCGCACCGTGCCTTTACCGATTGCTCGATGATAAGTAATGTCGCCAAAATCGAAGCCTGGCACTTCCTGCCAAAGTTCAGGGTCAAAGGTTGCAGAAATCTTGTTCTCAGTCACTAGGACAGCATAGAGCCCAACCGGGCTTTGTTTAGACAACTGCTCTGCCTGCATCTCGGGGTACCGCCATCACGGCCTTTTGGCGGTTACCCTGCCGTCATGAAACGGCACCTCCCCGCAGCGCTTTTGGTAGTGGCTGCCCTCTCACTGCCCACCGTGGCTTTTGGGGTTTCTGAGTCGATTCGTGATGCCCGCGATCGCCGTGAAGAGGCCGCAGACCAAGAGGCTTCTGCGGCCGAGGAACTGGACCTCATCGAAGCCGAAGATATTGAAGTGGCTGAAGCCCTTGATGCTCTTGATGATTATGTGGCTTTACAGATGGCCAAAATAGCCAGCGCTCGCCAATCCATAGAAGCCGCCGAAGCAGAAGCCACCCTCCGTTGGATCGAAGCCGGGTCGGTCGACAAAGAAATCGTGGCCCTCCGACAACAGATACAAGAACTTGCTGTTGACGCTTATGTGCAGAGCATTCGTCCCGGGACGCTGCTGGAGGCCGAAGACCTCACCGCAGGCATACGCAAATCAGCCATTCTTAAAGCAGTAACTGGTGACCGTGGCGACCTTATAGAACAGTTTCGTTCTTTAGAGTCTGACCGAGAAGATGTTGCTCGTTTTGCCGACAACGCCATCGTGGATGCCGAACGCCAACAACGTGAACTTGAAGCTTCGCTAACTATTTTAGACCAACGCATCGTGGCGCAAGAAGCAGCCCAAGACGAACTTCGTCAACGAATATTGAACTATGAAGAAGAAATACGCCAGTTTGAACGCGAGCAATACCGCATGGCCATACTCATCGACACGTTGATTGCCGAAGAGCTCCGTGCTTCCGCTCCTGATTTCACCTCAGAGTCCGCCTCTGGTTTCATCATGCCCATGGAGGGTCGCATCGGCTCGGGCTTTGGTCCACGCGTACACCCGATTTTCGGCACCACCCGCCAACACAACGGGGTGGACATCGGCTGCGTCACCGACCAACCTATTTGGGCAGCCAAAGCAGGCACCATCCTTTTTTCTGGCTGGCGTAACGGCTTCGGCAATGTGGTACTTATTGAGCATCAAGGCTCGGTAGTGACCGTCTATGCCCACCAAAACCAGGTGCTCGTATCTACCGGACACACCGTAGATACCGGTGAACTCATCGGCAAGTGTGGCTCAACCGGCTGGTCCACTGGCCCCCACCTTCACTTCGAGGTGAGGGTAGGCGGCGAAGCCCGTGACCCCCTTCTCGTTCTGCCCTAACGCCCGCTGTCCGCCCGTAGCAGGAACTTCCCCCGAGGTGAAACATGGGACCAGGCTCCAGGTTTCACCTTGGAAAAGCAAAAAGGAGCGAGGCTCAAAAGCCCCGCTCCTTTTTTGTAAAGATTGGTTTAGTTAGCCAACAAAGGCTGAGGCAAAGACCAGTGAAACAATGGTCATGACCTTGATCAAAATGTTCATGGCTGGGCCAGAAGTGTCTTTGAAGGGGTCGCCTACGGTGTCGCCAACTACGGCTGCTTTGTGGTTGTCGGAACCCTTGCCACCAAGCGCACCGGCTTCGATGTACTTTTTCGCGTTGTCCCAAGCACCACCGGCGTTAGCCATAAAGATGGCCAAGCAGAAACCGGTAACCAAAGCGCCAGCTAAGAAGCCGCCCAAAGCGTTTACGCTTATGAAGCCGATTACCAAAGGAACCACGATGGCCAAGGCCCCGGGAACCACCATCTCTTTAAGAGAGGCTTTGGTAGAGATTTCGACGCAGCGAGCTGAATCAGGGTTAACCCCTGGCAAGCCTTCACGCAAGCCCGGGATTTCCCTGAATTGACGGCGTACTTCTTCGATCATTTCTTGTGCGGCACGACCAACAGCATCGATGGTCAAAGCAGCAAACAAGAAGGGCAGCATTGCTCCGAGGAACATGCCGATAAATACGCTGACCTCGCCAATGTTTAGCGAGAGCGTTCCGCCAGCCTGAATGACCGCAAACTCGAAACTCTTGAAAAGAGCCAAAGCGGTGAGTGCTGCAGAACCAACGGCAAAGCCCTTAGCAATGGCGGCCGTGGTGTTACCCAAGGAATCCAAAGCATCGGTTACTTCACGCACGCTGGGGTCCAATTCGGCCATTTCAGCGATGCCGCCGGCGTTGTCAGCGATTGGCCCGTAAGCATCAACCGAAACAACCACGCCGGTGGTGGCCAACATGCCGATGGCCGCTACGGCGATGCCGTAAATGCCGCCGTCGAGGTTGCCGATGGAATCAAACGCCATCTCGCCACCCCAGTAAGCCACGCCTATCCCGAGGACCAAAAGGCCCACCGAAGCAGCTACCGAAATCATGCCGGCAGAAATGCCACCCAAAATGGTGGTAGCGGGGCCGGTTTTGGTTTGGTCGGCAATCTTTTTAACCGGGCCAAACTGGTCTGAGGTGTAGTACTCGGCGGTCTTGCCCAGCGCCCAACCAATGATCAAACCGCCGATGACGGAAATAGCCAGGCCGTAAGGGTTTTCAAAGACAGAGTCTGAGCCGAACATCCAACCGGCCAGCACAACCGTGGCGACAATGGTTAAGCCCATGGCTACGTTGGTGCCCATGTGTAGCGCATGGGAGAGCGCCTTGGAGTCGGTGGAGTCGCCGCCCTTGACAAAGAAGGAACCGATGATGGACGCCACCATGCCCGCTAGGGCAATGGCCATTGGGAAACCCAACAGCGAAATGGTTACTGCATCGGAGGCGTTTTCTGCCGCCAAACCTGTAGCGAAAGCCACCAAAGAAATGGGAGCCAAAATGGAGCCGGCGTAGCTTTCGAAAAGGTCTGCGCCCATGCCGGCGACGTCGCCAACATTGTCACCGACGTTGTCGGCAATGGTGGCTGGGTTACGAGGGTCATCTTCTGGGATGCCCGCTTCAACCTTGCCTACCAAGTCCGCTCCTACGTCGGCTGCTTTGGTGTAGATGCCGCCACCTACCCGGCTGAACAGGGCAATAGAACTGGCGCCCAAGCCGTATGCGGTAACAACTTCGAATGCTTTGTCAACTTCGAACATGAGCACGAAGATGATGTACACGGCCATAAGGCCAGCCAAAGCCAACCCAGCTACTGAGAAGCCCATCACGGCACCGCCGCGGAACGCCACAGACAAAGCTGGGCCAGGGCCGTCTTTAGCGGCTTGCGTGGTACGAGCGTTAGCCATGGTGGCCACGGTCATGCCGACATACCCAGCGGTAGCCGACAGAACGGCCCCAATGACGTAGGTAATAGCGGCGGTGGGCACGATCAAGGCGCCGATCAAAATGGCCATAACAACTACGAAACCCGAAACCCAGATGTATTCCTGCTTAAGGAAGGCCCGGGCTCCTTTCTGGATTTCGGTCATCAAAAAGACCATACGTTCGTCGCCGGGATCGGCTGCTTTAACTTTTGTGAAAAAATAACCAGCAAGGACAAGGCCGAGTAAGGCTGATAGTCCTGCCAGGTAAGGGATGGCGTCCAAGGACTGCTCTCCTAGGTATTGGGGGTAAAGGCCGCACTCACCACATCGGCAAGGCGGGTCCAGTCGAACAAAGCCCGACCGGAACCGAGACAACGCTAGCAAAGACTGGCCGAGTGTTCATACCTTTGCGCAAAACCAGTTGGTGACATCTGACCAGAAAGATTGTTGGCGTTTTGCTCCCGGGTGAGTAAGCATGGGCTTATGGACCCCGCAGAAACCCGCCAGCGACTCCTCGCTCAGCGTCGTGCTTTGAACTCGACCCAGGTTGCTGCGACCAGCACTTTGGTGGCGGGCCGCATTTCTTGCTTGCCGGCGTATCGGCAGGCCGCGGTGGTGGGGACTTATCACAGCATCCGGGGCGAGATTGATTTGTCGGCTTTAGAAAATCAAACGGGGCCACAGTTAGCTTTTCCTCTCACCATGCCTGGCGAGCCGTTGCGTTTTATGATTCCCAACGGGCCTTTGGTCGACGGCCCCTTTGGCACCAAAGAGCCGATGGTCGGTCAAGAAGTCGACCCGTTAGACTTGGATCTGGTCTTGATGCCGTTGGTGGCGGCAGACCTGCAAGGCAACCGCATCGGTCACGGGGCCGGCTTTTATGACCGAACGTTCGCCAACCGCCAAGCCGGAAAACCACCATTTTTAGTGGGGGTAGCGCATAGCTTCCAAGTAGTGGACGCCCTCATTTCTCAACCTTGGGACGTCCCCTTAGATCTCATCATCACCGATACTGGCCTTGCCGGCCCGGGTATGAACCACCTTGAGCCGCCCATAGGGAAAGATTAGACCGTGAAAATAATTGTGGTAGGAGCAGGAGAGGTCGGCACGTATGTTGCCGAACGTCTCAACAAACAACACGACGTGGCTTTGGTTGAAAACAACCTGGAGCGGTTTCGAGAAATCGACACCGACAGCAGCCTCGATGTGCTGACGGTTTATGGCAGCGGCACTGACCCTGATGCTTTGAGTGCTGCGGGGCTTGCCGACACCGAACTTCTGGTGGCGGTTACCAAAAATGATGAAGCAAATATTGTGGCCGCTTTGCTGGCCCGTCAAGCGGGTGTTGAACGCACCGTGGTTCGCATTGAATCTCGACGGCTACGCAACAAAGAGGTGGGCAAACTTTTAGGCAGCCCCGGGTCGTTTCTTATGATCGACCCTGATCAAGAAATCGCTCACGACGTGCAGCGCCTTATGAAATACCCGGGGGCGCTTGACAAGATTGACATGGCCGGGGGAGAGGTCGTGGTAATCAGCGCTCGTTTGGAAGCCGACGCCCCTTTCGTTGGCGTCTCTCTTCATGACCTTGGTAAAGAACTCGAACCCGATTGGGATTTCATCGTGGGCACTATTACGCGTTGCCGTGACGATATCGAAACCACCATTATCCCTCGCCAAGATGAAACGCTGCAAGAAGGCGACCTGATTCGGGTGATTTGCAAAAACCGGGCCTTGGACGATGTCACCCATCGTTTGGGAATCGCCTTTGACTCGCCCGATCGCGCCTTGTTGCTCGGTGGGGGTCGTACCGCCTCTATGTTGGCGGAGTCGTTAGGCAAAGAAGGCATCAGCGTGGCCATTATTGAAAAAAACCTGCAACGAGCAACCGAGCTTAGTGAGTCGCTGCCTGGCACAACAATTTTTCATGGTGACATCACCGATGTAGATGTGCTCGAAGAAGCCGAGGTGGGGGAACAAGACGTAGTGGTTGCGCTCACCGGCGAAGACGATGCAAATGTTCTGGCCAGTTTGTATGCCCAAGATGTTGGCACCCGCTCAGCCTCAGGGGGCAAGGGTAAAAGCGGGCCCCAGACTATTGCCGTGGTGCACCGGCTCAAGCTTATGCCCTTGCTCGCTGCCCATGATGTGGGAGCCACCTTGAGCCCCCGTACTGCTACCGCAAACAGTGTGCTGCGTTTTGTTCGCGGTGACGTGGCCCAGGTGGCTACCTTTCTGCAAGGCGAAGCAGAAATCCTTGAGTTCGCCATTCACGATGACAGTCGCTGCGAAGGTAAAACTATTGCCGAAATTGGGGTGCCGGATAAGGCATTGGTAGCGGCCATTGTGCGTGATGGCAAACCACAGATTGCTCGCGGTCGAAGTGTTCTGCGAGACCGTGATCATGTGATTGTTATTGCCCTTCCCGAGTCGGCGGACCGGGTGAGCGAACTCTTCGGGTGAGTTCCCTCAAATTTGCCGAGGGGTTGGCTTCTGGCTTTTCTGGTCATGAAACTCGCCGTACGTGGTCGTCATGGCGTTCGGCCAGCGCTTTGGGGTTTGCTCTTGGGTTTTTGGCGGTAGGCGGCAACGCATTGTTGGCCGCCGCCACTAATCGTCTTGTTGCTGCTCCGCACGGAGGGACTTTTTTTCTGGCCGGGGTTTTTCTCTTGCTGTGCGGGTGGGTTTTATTGACTTTTGTCCAGCGACCAGAGCGGCATCGGGGCGCCGATATTTTGGGCGGGCTTACCGTCGCCATGGTGACAGTAATCTTTGCTGCTGGTTATCTCATGGTTCTCACAGAGGCTGTGCCTTCATTTTCTTTGGGCCTTTATGAGTCTGCCAATGCCATTACTACGACTGCGCTGAGCGGGGTAAACGTTGAGGCTCTGAGTGCAGGGTCGCAGATTTTTCGGGCCGGTCTGCAGTGGACGGGTGGGCTCGCTACTTTGCTTTTGGGGGTGGCAATTATTCCGACTTTGGGTGCGGGGCGTGACCTCGCTGACCGGGTTGGGCAGAGCGGGATGTTGCCGTTGGCCCCCAGCGGTGGGCAAGCGGCCAGAAATATTCTTTTTATCTATTTGCCTCTTTCTCTGGTCCTTTGGCTGGCTTTCGCGCTAACCGGCATGGGTGTTTTTGATGGGCTTTTGTTGGCTCTTTCGGTTGTTTCTACGGGCGGTTTAGCTGTTCCCGGGGACCCTTTTCGCAGCGGCGTGGTTCAGTGGATTGCCGTTGCCGGCATGTCGCTTAGTGGGGTCAGCCTGGTTGTTTTGTGGCGGCTTGCTCAACGCAAAACTCAGGGTCTTTGGCGCTCTATGGAACTTCGGTTTTATCTTCTGGGCACCCTCGGGCTTGCCTTGCTTTTGATTTATTCCGCAGGGGATTTTGGCCTAGACAGTGTTCGCCATGCCGCTTTTATTGCTTCCTCTGCTATTTCTACCACTGGTTTTGCGGCCCAACCTTTTGGCCCTTGGGTGCCGTTGGTGCCGGTAGCTATTTTGTGTGCCACGGCCATTGGCGGTATGTCTGGGTCAATCTCTGGGGGCTTTCATCTGCAGCCTTTGGTGGCTTTGGTTCGGCTTTCTCGTCGTGAATTGCTTCGACAACTTCACCCTCGCATGGTGTTACCGCTTCGGTTGGGGGGCGTGCCGGTGGACGAACGCACTATTGAACGAATGGTGGTTTTGCAGTTTTTGTTTATTGCCACGGTGATCGCTACGTCTTTGGCGGTCGCCCTTACTGGTTTCAGCGTTGTTGATGCTCTTGGGATGGCGGTGCATGCCACGGCTACCGGTGGCCCGGTGCGCAGCATTGACGGCATTCCTCAAGATCCGGCGAACTGGGGCGTGCTTTCCCGATTGGTTTTGATACCAGCCATGGTGGCGGGTCGTATGGCTATTTTCCCTGTCTTGGTGACTGCTACCTCGGTGGTGGCCGTTACCCAGCAGAAACTGCATTTTGCGGGCCGTCGAGTGCGTAAGAATTTAAGACGCTCATGACCGCTTATCGTCTTGCCTCTTCGCCGCGCTGGTCGTCGACTACTTGGCATATCACGGGGATTGCCTTGCAGTTTGTGGCTTTGGGCATGGTGTTTTGTTCGTTTTTAGAGCTAAATGACGGTGGGTCGATTGTTCCTTTGTTGGCTGCTGGTTTGTTTACTTTGGCGGTGGGCACGGTGGCTCGTTTGTCTACAGAAACGGGAAAGACGGGGCAGGCGGAGATTTTTGCGGCGGTGGGCGGCACGTGGTTGATTGTTTCGGTTTTCGGGGCTTTGCCTTACTTGTTGGCTGCTACTTTTGCTCGGCCGGGTATTGGTTTTCCGGTGGAGGTAGCCGATGCTCTTTTTGAGTCGATTTCGGGGTTTTCTTGTACGGGTTCGACCGTTTTTGGGGCACATAATCCTATTGAGTCTCAAGGGGCGGGCATACTTTTTTATCGACAGTTGACGCAGTGGATGGGCGGGATGGGCATTGTCGTGTTGGTTGTTTCGATTTTGCCGTCGTTGCGGGCTTCTGGCCTGGGGCTTATGAGTGCTGAAGCGCCGGGCACTGGTTCTGCTGATCGTTTGGCACCTCGGGTTACTGATACTGCCCAGCGGTTCTGGAAGTTGTATTTTGTGTTTACGGCGGCGGTGGCTGGTGCTCTTTTGTTTGCTGGCATGAGTATTTTTGATGCGGTGGCTCATGCTTTGACCACTGCTTCCACGGGAGGGTTTTCGACTCGGGATACTTCGATCGGTTATTGGGATAGCGCCACGATTGAGGCGGTGTTGATTGCGGGCATGATTTTTGGTGGGGCGAACTTCACCCTCCATTGGCGGTCTTTTAACAAAAAGAGGCTTGTTCATTTTTCCGACCCGGAGTTTCGGGGTTACCTTTTTATGTTGACCGCTGCTTCGGCCGCCGTTATTTGGATACTTTTTGCGAACGGCTTGACTTTTGGCCGTTCGGTCCGGGCCGCTGTTTTCAATGTGGTTACTTTGGGCACCAGCACCGGGTTCGGTAACGCCACCAGCACCATGAGCGATGGGAACTTTGTTTTGTGGGCCGGGGGAGCGCAGGTTATTTTGCTGATCCTGCTGGTCTTTGGCGGCTGTACGGGATCTACTTCGGGCGGGGTGAAGGTGTTGCGCCTTCAGGTGGGGTTAGCGCATGCTCGGCGCTCGTTGCGGAGTTTCCGTCATCCCCGGGCTGTCTTTCCGGTGTTTCTTGGGCGTCGCCCCATCCCGGATTCCTTGGTGGAGCGCATTGCCGGTTTTATGGTGATTTACGCCATGCTGGTGGTGGGCGGTACTTTTGTTTTGGCGGCTTTAGGTACCGATTTGTTGACGGCGGCCAGCGGGGTGATTAGTTCGTTGGGCAATATGGGGCCGGCGTTACAAAATGCGGGGCCGACTGCTTCGTTTGTGGATGGCTATTCGGCGCCGGCTCGTCTGGTTTTGGCGTTCATGATGCTGGTGGGGCGTTTAGAGATTTTCCCTATGGTTTTGATGCTGGTGGCGCCGTATCGCACGCTCCGTCACCGGTTGCCTCGCCTCTAGATACCGTCCGCTAGTTGCAAAGCAAAGCAACCAGGAGTTGCTTCAGCATTTCTGGGTCTTGGCTACCGCAGAGTTCTCGGGCGCTGTGCATGGCGAGTTGGGCGGCGCCGAGGTCTACGGTACGTAGGCCGGTGGCGGCGGCGGTTAGTGGCCCGATGGTCGACCCACAGGCCAGGTTGCTGCGGCTCACGAAGGTTTGTAGAGGTACACCGGCTTTTTCTGCTGCTTGGTGTATTTGGGCAGCGCCGGGGGCGTCGGTGGCGTAGCGCTGATTGGCGTTGTGTTTGAGTACGGGCCCTTGGTTTAAAAATATTTGGTGGTCGGGGTCGTGGCGGTCGGGGTAGTTGGGGTGGGTGGCGTGGGCGCCGTCGGCGGAGATAACTAATGTTTCTGGAGCGGCCAGTGTTTCTGTAGAGCATCGGGCGGCGAGGAAGGCGTTTAGTAGGGGTCCGCTGGCTCCGGTGGCGGTGGTGCTTCCTACTTCTTCGTGGTCGTAGAGGGCCAGGACCATGGCGTTGGGTCCGGGGTTTTGGTGGGCGGTCAACAAGGCGTTTAGCCCGGCGTGGCAGGAGAGTTGGTTGTCGAGTCGGGGTGCGCTGATGAATTCTTGGTCGAGTCCGGCCAGGGTGGCTGGGGTGAGGTCGTGAAGCATCAGATCAAAAGAAACGATGTGCTCGGGGTTTACGTCGGCTTGTTGGGCTAGTGCATCCAGCAGGCCAGGCCCATCGCCTAAGCCCAGCAACGGTCGGAGGTGTTGTTGGCGGTTGAGGATTAAACCTTTTTCGTTGACCCCTTGGTCAAGGTGGATAGCCAACTGGGGTATTCGCGCTACGGGGCGGTCCAACAAGACCAAAACTTCGCGTAGGGCGTCTGGGTCTTGAACAATTAGTCGGCCCGAACAGCCCAGGTCGCGGTCTAACCAGGTGTTGTTGAGGGTTCCGCCGTAGACCTCTATGCCGAGGGAGCGCCAGCCGGATGCGGTTTGGTCGGGGTTTGGCTTTAAACGGAGGTTGGGGCTGTCGGTGTGGGCGCCAATGATTTTGGCGGCTTGGGTTCCGGTGCCGGCGGCCGCCAGGAGGGCGCCGTCACGACGGAGGTACACGGGGTGGCCACCGGCGGCTTCGGAAGTTGTGAAGATTTCGGTAAAACCGGCGGTAGCGAGTTGATTGGCGGCGGTTTGCACCACGTGAAAAGGGCTCGGTGAAGCGTCAATGAAAGCGCACAGGTTTTGGACGGTTTTTTGTTCGGCGGTAGTCATGTGCTCTATGTTGGCAAGAATTTACCGCAATGTGGTGTTTGGGTGTCGGAATTTTTATGTTTAGTTTGCCCATCAGCGCCATAAGCGTTCCCCAAACTCATACCAGAAGTTAATGCCTGCCGCCCGGGTAGGCGAATGAGTGAAAACCATCTATTATTAGTCTCTGCTCCGGATCAACGATGCTCCACAGGTAGCGAACCTTTTAGTATCCACCCAGGAGACCGGTTATTTTTCAGCACGGCCAACAAAACCTTGACCTCCCCTCCGCCCAGGGGCTCTATAACCCTGCTTTCGAACACGATGCTTGTGGGGTCAACTTTGTCTGCCATCTGCGCGGCCAGGCCAGCCATGAGATCGTGCAATTGGGCATCGGCGCACTTTGTAAAATGCAGCACCGGGGAGCATTAGGGGCAGAAACCAATACCGGCGACGGAGCCGGGCTTCTGTTGCAAGTACCGGATGGGCTTTACCGAGCAGACGTTGACTTTGCTTTGCCGACCGCCGGCCAATACGCCACGGGGATTGCTTTTCTCCCACAAAGCCTCGAGTTGGCCGATGCGGCAGTGGCCCAGTTTGAATCGTTGGTACAAGCGGAAGGTCTAACCATTTTGGGCTGGCGCGAGGTACCCATCGCTGACCACATGATCGGCCCGGCGGCCAAAGCAGCTCAGCCCATGTTTCGACAGGTATTTCTGACTGCTCCAGCCGGACCCGACGGAGAACTTTTGGCGGGGTTGGAGCTTGACCGGCGCACTTACTTATTACGCAAACGGTCGGAACACGAAATAAAGATCAGCACGGCCGGCCAACCAGCCGCCGGCATGGCCGGGGCATCAGCGGCCTACACCGGCATTTACTTCCCGTCGCTAAGCGCCCGCACCATGATTTACAAAGGCATGTTAACCACCCCTCAACTAGCGGAGTTCTTCCTTGACTTAGCCGACCCACGCACCGAGAGTGCCTTAGCACTAGTGCACTCACGTTTTTCTACTAATACCTTCCCCTCATGGCCACTAGCCCACCCCTACCGACTGGTGGCCCACAACGGCGAAATCAACACCGTACAAGGCAACCGCAACTGGATGCGAGCCCGCCAAGCCGTACTGGCCACCGACCTGCTGCCCGGCGACCTGGAGCGCATCTTCCCCATCTGTACCCCAGGGGCCAGCGACACCGCCGGTTTTGACGAAGCCCTAGAACTCTTAACCATGGGCGGGTATTCGCTGCCTGAAGCCATGATGATCATGATCCCCGAACCGTGGGAACGTCATGCCACCATGGATGACCACCAAAAATCTTTCTACGAGTTTCACGCCACCTTGATGGAACCCTGGGACGGCCCAGCCTCTATTGCCTTCACCGATGGCGCCGTCATGGGTGCAGTATTGGACCGCAATGGTTTACGCCCCAGTCGCTACTGGGTTACCGAAGACGACTTGGTCATCATGGCCAGCGAAGTTGGGGTAGTAGACGTACCCAGCAACCAAATCGTCGAAAAAGGCCGCCTTGAGCCCGGAAAAATGTTTCTCATTGACATGGAACAAGGAAGAATAATCCGTGACGAAGAAATCAAAAATGGGATCGTCAAAACGCACCCCTACCGCCAATGGCTAGACGAAAACTTGATTCGCCTCAACGATCTGCCCGAGGCCACGCGTGAAATAATCGACCCAGCCTCTTTAGAGCAGCGCCAACTAACGTTCGGCTACACCCACGAACAACTCAAGATGTTGGTGGCCCCCATGGCCCGAGACAGCAAAGAAGCCATCGGCTCCATGGGCACCGACACACCGATGGCCGTACTCTCCGGCCGGTCGCGACTGCTCTACGATTACTTTCAACAACTTTTTGCTCAAGTCACGAACCCGCCGCTTGACGCCATGCGCGAAGAACTGGTAACCGCCGTTTGCGCCACCTTGGGGCCACGCGGCAACCTCCTTGAACCCTCAGCGGAGAGTTGCCGACAGATACAACTCAACCGGCCGATTATTACCGAAGCGCAATTAGCCAAAATCCTCCGCAACGAAGAACGCCCGGCAGCCTTAAAAACCATCCAAATAAGCACGCTGTATACGGTAAGCGAAGGCACCCAGGGGCTCGAAGTAGGGCTCCAAGCGCTACGACAAGCCGCCGAAAAAGCAGTAGACGACGGGGCAGGCATCCTCGTGATTAGCGACCGAGGAGCAACACCAACCACCGCACCGATTCCCTCCTTGCTAGCCGTAGGAGCGGTACACCACCATTTGATCGCCACCCACCGCCGCAGCCAGGTCGGCCTGGTAGTAGAAAGCGGCGACGCCCGGGAAACCCACCATATGGCCCTCCTCTTGGGGTACGGCGCTACCGCCGTTTGCCCCTACATGGCCTTTGAAAGCATCGACCAAATGATCGAAGGTGGCTACCACGGTCTTTCTCCCAAAATGAGCAAAGAACAAGCACGAAAAAACTATCTCTCGGCCTGCGACAAAGGCCTCTTGAAAATAATGTCCAAAATGGGCATCGCTACCGTGGCCTCCTACACCGGGGCACAAATTTTTGAAAGCATCGGCTTGAACCAAGAAGTCATCGACGACTGCTTCACCGGAACCACCAGTCGCCTCGGCGGAATCGGTTTTGATGTACTGGCCAAAGAAATCTCGCTCCGCCATGACCTGGCTTTCCCCAGTAACCCACACCAACGCGCTCACCGCAGCCTCGAAGTTGGGGGCGAATACCAGTGGCGCCAAGAAGGCGAACACCACCTCTTTAACCCAGAAACAGTGTTCCGCCTCCAACACGCCACCCGAAAAGGCCGCTACGACCTGTTCAAAGAATACACCGCACTAGTCAACGACCAATCAACTGAACTAGCCACCTTACGCGGACTGTTTACCTTCCACAGCGACCAACGACCCGCCGTACCGCTAAGCGAAGTAGAGCCAGTCAGCGAAATCGTAAAACGCTTCTCTACCGGTGCGATGTCTTACGGGTCGATCTCTTCAGAAGCCCACGAAACTTTGGCCGTAGCCATGAACCGCTTGGGGGCTAAATCAAACACCGGCGAAGGCGGCGAAGACCCCGAACGCTTCACCCCTGACGCCAACGGAGACTCGCGACGGTCAGCCATTAAACAAGTGGCCTCTGGGCGTTTCGGGGTCACCTCGGAGTACCTCGTTAACAGCGACGACATCCAAATAAAAATGGCCCAAGGGGCGAAACCAGGAGAGGGCGGGCAACTTCCCGGCCACAAGGTGTACCCGTGGATAGCCAAAACCCGGCACTCCACCCCCGGAGTGGCGCTCATTTCTCCACCTCCTCACCACGACATCTACTCCATCGAGGACTTAGCTCAACTTATTTACGATCTCAAAAACGCCAACCCGCAAAGCCGGGTGCACGTCAAGTTGGTCGCCGAACAAGGGGTCGGCACGGTAGCCACCGGGGTCGCCAAAGCCCACGCCGACGTAGTGTTAGTCTCTGGCCACGACGGGGGCACCGGGGCCTCACCGTTGACCTCTGTTAAACACGCCGGCGGGCCCTGGGAACTCGGCCTCGCCGAAACCCAGCAAACCTTGCTTCTGAACCGCATGCGGGAACGAGTAGTAGTTCAAACCGACGGCCAGTTAAAAACCGGACGAGACGTCATGGTGGCCGCCCTGCTGGGCGCCGACGAGTACGGGTTCGCCACCGCACCTTTGGTGGTTTCTGGGTGCGTCATGATGCGGGTCTGCCACCTCGACACCTGCCCCGTAGGCGTAGCCACCCAAAACCCCGAACTCCGCAAACGCTTCACCGGCCGCCCCGAATTCGTGGTCAACTTTTTCGAATACATCGCCGAAGAGGTACGTGAACTGCTCGCCGAATTGGGTTTCCGCACCCTTGATGAAGCCATCGGGCAAGTGGAATCGCTAGATGTTCGAAGCGCCGTAGACCATTGGAAAGCCTCCGGGCTGGACCTCTCACCGATACTTCATGTACCGGTCTTGGAACCCGGAGCGGCCCGCCGTCAAACCACCGGCCAAGACCACGGATTAGAAAACGTATTGGACCAAACGTTAATAAAAGAAGCTCAGCCCGCCCTTGAATCTGGGCAAAGCGTGCACCTCCGCCACCCGATCTCTAACGTGGACCGCTCCACCGGCACCATGCTGGGCTCTGCGCTCACCCGCCTCCACGGCGGCACCGGGCTGGAAGACAACACCATCACCATAGATTTTGCGGGGTCGGCCGGCAACAGTTTTGGCGCTTTCGTGCCCCGAGGCATTACCTTGCGCCTCACCGGTGACGCCAACGATTACGTCGGCAAAGGGCTCTCCGGTGGGCGACTCGTCGTACAACCACCCAGCGACGCCTCTTTTGTGGCCGAAGAGCAAATCATCGCCGGCAACGTTCTTCTTTACGGAGCCACCAGCGGCGAAGCTTTCATCCGCGGCAAAGTAGGGGAACGGTTCTGTGTACGCAACTCCGGTGCCTTAGCGGTTGTTGAAGGTATCGGCGATCACGGGTGCGAGTATATGACCGGCGGCCGAGCAGTCATATTGGGGCCCACCGGACGCAACTTCGCTGCCGGCATGTCTGGCGGCATCGCTTACGTAGCTGACCCTCTGGGCGAATTCACTCACTCCGTGAACTTAGAAATGGTTCTCTTAGAGAGCCCCTCTGACGAAGACTTGGCGTGGCTACAGCAAGTGATTGCCCGCCACGGAGAAGAAACCGGGTCAAGCGTGGCCGAACGACTCTTAAGCCGCTGGGGAACCCCCGCAGCCCGCTTTGTCAAGGTCATGCCTACCGATTACAAACGCGTGTTAGAGGCTGCCGCAGCAGCACGAAACGCCGGACAAGACGAGGTAGCCGCCATCATGGCTTCCTCTCGGGTATAGGAGACGCTATGGGCGACCCACGAGGGTTTCTAAACCACGATCGACAGCTTCCGGAACGCCGTTCGGTGCCGGTGCGGTTAGGCGACTGGCGAGAAGTAAACGCACCGTTCCCCGCCGAAGACCTGCAAAAACAAGCCAGCCGGTGCATGGACTGCGGGATTCCCTTTTGTAACAACGGGTGCCCTTTAGGGAACTTGATACCTGACTGGAATGATTTGGTCTATAGAGAGCAATGGAAAGCGGCCTTTGACCGATTGCACGCCACCAACAACTTTCCCGAATTCACCGGACGGCTTTGCCCTGCACCTTGCGAATCTGCTTGTGTCCTTGGTATTAACGAACCACCGGTCACTATTAAACAAGTAGAGGTCAGCATTGTTGATCGGGCTTGGGCCGAGGGCTGGATCATCCCAGCGATTGCCGACCAGTTCACCGGAAAACGTATCGCCATTGTGGGCTCCGGGCCTGCTGGTTTAGCGGCCGCTCAGCAACTCACTCGTTCCGGACACGAAGTAAGCGTGTTCGAAAAAGCTGACCGCATCGGCGGTTTACTGCGTTACGGCATTCCTTCGTTCAAAATGGAAAAACATCATCTGGATCGCCGCTTGGCCCAGATGGAAACCGAAGGCACCGAGTTCCGCACCAATACCGAGGTGGGCGTCGATTTCTCGGTGGAGGATTTGCGTGCCGACTACGACGCCGTCGTGTTAGCAGGGGGTGCGGGCCAGTGGCGTGACCTGCCTATTCCCGGGCGAGAGAACACCGGTATTATGCAGGCCATGGAGTTTCTTCCCGGCGCAAACAAAGTTGTTGAAGGCGACATTGATGCCCCGCCGGTAAGTGCGGCCGGAAAACACGTTGTGGTTATTGGCGGGGGAGACACTGGAGCCGACTGTTTAGGTACTTCATTGCGCCAGGGGGCCGCTTCGGTCCAGCAGTTCGAGATCATGCCGCGGCCATCTGATGACCGCCCCGAAGCCAACCCGTGGCCTACCTGGCCCATGATTTATCGGGTTTCTTCGGCCCACGAAGAAGGCGGCGAGCGCCAGTTTGCTATCAATACCGAACAGTTTTTGAGCGAAAACGGCCAGGTAACTGGGTTACGTACCCACCAAGTTGAACAAGTATTCGTTGAGGGCCGCATGAGTTTTGAGCCGGTACCCGGCACGGAAAAAGACTTTCCTGCCGATTTGGTTTTGCTCGCCATGGGCTTTACCGGGCCCGAGCAGAGTCCGCTTTTGGCTGAACTAGGCGTAGCCCTTGACACCCGAGGCAACGTGGCTCGCGACGAAAATTTTGCCACCAACGTAGACGGCGTGTTCGTGTGCGGTGACATGGGGCGTGGCCAGTCGCTCATCGTCTGGGCCATCGCCGAAGGCCGCTCGACCGCCCATGCGGTAGATGTCTTCCTCACGGGCAGCAGCCAACTTCCGGCACCCATTCAGCCCACCACTGCCCCCCTTCGCTAATCCACGGCGCCATTGCCGGTTTCTGCTCATCTCTCCAAAAGGAAAGTTCGTGCCACGGGGACTGTCCCCACAGCACGAACTTTTAGCGGAAGGCCTAAAAGGGGTGGGCGTCTAAAAAAGTCAAAGCGGCGTCAAGGAAACCAAAATCTTTCGGTGTGGCAAAATGATCCAGGCCACGCAAGGTCGTTAACTCACCCTGCGGCAAGGCATCCACCAACGGTTGGCCGGGGCCGGCAAAATCTCGGTCACCCAAAGCCACCAAAACAGGGGCCGTAACTTTGCTCAAAAGTTCTTCGTTCATTTCTTGGTCAACCGGCCGCTCTAAAAAAGCCACCAAAGCTAAGCGTTCCGCCCCGGGAGCTTCAGGCAGGTTGGCAAAATACCGTAGTTCAGGATCTGGGGCCTGACCGGTGCGCACTGCTTCGATCAGGGCCGCTCGCCGTTCTGGCTCGTGGCGAAAAAGATTCTGGCCTACCCCGCCCACCACCAAGCGGTGAAAGCGCTCCGGGTAAAGCGCCGCTAACTCCAACGCAATACGAGCCCCATAAGAAAAAGCCACCACATCAACCGGTTCGTTCGGCAACTCTTTGAGAACCTCATCAGCCACCGCTCGATAAGCCTCCGGGTCGGTCGGCTTGGCAGCCTGGCCATGGCCGAGTAAATCAACGCCAATTATTTGCCGGCCTGCTTCCGCCAAAATCTCTGTCCAACCGTTGCCTTCCCATGTAGCAGAAAACGACGTACCGAATCCATGGAGCAGAAGTACCGGGGGAGCAGACATCAGGCAGCGCTGGCGGCTTTGCGCTGCGAGATCATCAAAGCAACAAAACCTAGGATGGGCAACAACCCGACTATTGAGGCAATGTCACCGAGTGTCTGATAACTGGTAGCGGCCACCACCAGCCCTGCGCTCACTCCCGCCAAGGCTCCAGCCGTGGTCATAGAGAGGTCGGCCAAGCCCTGCACCCGCACTCGATCGGGTCCGTCAAAGGTCACCGCCAACAAGGCGGAGGAGGCCACCAGGCCACAGCTCCAACCCAAGCCGATAAAGAACAATCCGAAAAAGATCCCGTCGCTTTCTTGGGCCGGAGTATTGGCCGCCATTTGCGCACCCAGAAAAAGCAGCGCCCCACCCATAGCCATCACCGGGGGAGCGGTAATGCGGTCGGTGAGCCACCCCACCACCGGAGAAGCGGCGTACATGCCAATAATGTGCAACGAGATAACAAAACCGATTACTTCCAAATTATGATCGCCCGCTTTGAGATGCAACGGGGTCATGGTCATAACCCCCACCATCACCCAGTGGCCAGCCACCATGGACCCAACCGAGAGACGCCCTACCGGAGAAGCAAAAAGTGACTTAGCCGCTTCCTTCAATCCCCGGTCAGCAGCGTCTTTTCCCAAACCACCAGCCACCACAAGAGGGTCAGGCTTGAGTCGAAAGAAAACAACCAGTGCCGAAACAGTAAAGAGCACAGCAGCAAAGAGGTGCGGCCCGGCCAGCTCGTGGATTCCTATAAAGTTCGCAAAATCTTTTGCCGGACCAAAGCCAATAGTCGGCCCCAAAACCGATCCAAAAGTAGAGGCCCAGACCAAGGTGCCGATCGCTCGCGCCCGGTGGTCGGGGGTGGCGAGATCCGCCGCAGCATAACGAGAGGCCAGGTTGGCGGCGTTTCCGATGCCTACCCCCAACATCCCGAGGAGCAACAAAACGTACACACCGCTTACCGCGGCCCCCACCGACAGCAAGGCGCCCACCGCAGCCAAGCCATAGCCCAACATCAACCCAGGGCGTCGGCCCCGAGCGGCCATCACCTTGGCCAGAGGCAGCGTAGCCAAAGCGGCACCGGTGGTCATGCCGGCAGCCGCTAATCCGCCCAGGGTTTCTGATCCAGTGAGTTCTTCACCCAATACCGCTGCTGTGGAGTACGCAGCGCTTAACGCCGCCCCTCCGGGCACCAAACCCATCATCAGTGTGCGGATGGTCCGACGTTGTAAAACGGAATGATTGGGAGCAGTAAGTTCGGTCACCGGCAGAACCTAGCGGGTAGGTGCATGAAAACTAGTAACCGGGACTATCACACCGGGCGGCTACGGTTTAGGACGTGACCCCTCCCTTTGCGTGTTTTGATGTTGAGACCACCAGTTTGGATGCCTCAGCGGGCCACATTATTGAAATCGCCGTGGTTCAAATAACCGCCCAAGGCAAGGTGCTCACCGAATGGTGTTCATTAGTGGATGCCGGCACCAGTGTTATGGGGCGCCCCGACATTCATGGTATTTCTGCTTCCATGCTGGCTGGAGCACCCACTTTTGTAGAAATCGCCGGCGACCTCGCTGAACTCTTCAACGGTTGCATTCCGGTGGCTCACAATGCCAGTTTTGATGTCAAGTTTGTTTCTACCGAGTGGGAACGAGCCAACCTGGGTCCGCTGCCTCTTGCCGCCTTAGATACTTTGGCCATGGCCCGCGAGCAAGGCCGTCCCGGCCGGTTAGGGGCTCTAGCCGAGTCGCTGGGGGTTCCCTTGGTCGATGCCCACCAGGCACTTGATGACACTCGAGCACTTGCTGGAGTGCTGGTGGAGTTGCTTAAAGACCACGATATGTCCAAGCCTTTCCCCGTTTTTAGCCCGCCGTTATTTACCCCTGCAGCCACTGGCAAGGTGTGGCTGAGGCCTTCGCCGTGAAACCTGCGCTTATTTCGGCTAGAAAATAGTATGCGACGATGGATGGCCGTCGGCCTGCTCACTGCTTTGATAGTGAGTTGTAGCGCTTCTGGAGATCCTGAGCCTTCTGCATGGGCCACCATGGCCAACCGAGGCCCGGTACCCGCCCAAGCCCCTTCAACCACCACCCCGGCGGGTAACACGAGCACCAGCACAACATCCACCAGTTCATCAACCACCACACTGGTGGAAATCCCCGCCAATCACTGGGTGCAGGTAGCTACCGCGCTGGGGGACTCTTTGGTCACCTACCGAGAACCCGGGGGCGACCCTTGGTGGGAGTTTTTGTCGCCCGGGCCCGGCGATGGCCCACGGGTAGTTCGGGTGCTTGACGATTCAGACCCCGACTGGCTCCAAGTAGCTTTGCCGGTAAAACCCAACGGCACCACCGGTTGGGTGCTCCGGTCTAGTGTCGAACTCTCAACACACGCCGCCCGGGTAGAAATTGATTTAGGTGAACACACCTTGCAGGCTTGGTTAGACGGGGAGTTGATTGCCGATGCCGTAGTAGCCATTGGCGCTGTAGACAGCCCGACCCCGGTCGGTACTTTTTTCTTGATCCATAAAGAAACGCTGACCGCCCAAGACCCGGTGTTCGGGCACCGGATTCTCGGGACCTCAGGGTTTTCAGAAGTGCTGCCCATTGTCGATGGGGGAGTGCCTGCGGTGGCCATCCACGAGGCTGTCGATCTGTCGCTCCTAGGCCAAGCCGTTTCGTTGGGTTGCCTGCGGGTAGCCCCGGAGGTTGCCGAAGCACTCTTTGCTTTGCCGTTGGGGGCTTTAGTGGTGGTAAGCGATTAGTTCTGCGAGAGGTCGTCGGGTGCTTGCGCCATGCGACCCACTAGGCCACCCTGCCGGGTGAGCACTTTGGTCCACAGCGTGTCGGCCTCGGGGTGAAAAATATCGTCTTCTTGGGCTTCGAGAACCAACCAGGAGCCTTCTTCGATTTCGGCCTCAAGTTGACCGGCCGACCAACCTCCGTAACCGGCAAAAACCCGTATCTGTTTAACGTCGGAACGTTCGGCGGGCGAGAGGTGCAGGTCAATAATCTCCACCCGGCCCACCAAAGACTTTTCGCTGCTTGCCTGAGTACGGGCAATACCGATTACGGCGTCGGTGGCTACCGGGCCGCCCCGATAGATAACCGCTTGGTCTTCGAACTGGTCGGCCCAGTCTTTAATGATTTCCTCGGGATGCACCAACATGGGGTCGTTCAGCACCACACCTAAAGCACCTTGATGGTCGTGTTCAAGCATAAAAACGACCGTCCGGTTGAAGTGACGATCCTCTAAAGCCGCCCCCGCCACCAGAAGTTTCCCCTTGGTATAAGTCATTGTTTCTCTTCACTCATAGGTGCATTTTTCATTACTTTATTCATTCCCGACTTTTTTGCTGCTTTGGCCAACTCAACGGCTACTACCTTGGTGTATCGACCGGTAGTTTCGAGGGAACTGTGGCCGAGCCAGTTTTGTACTTCATTAGCGGAAACTCCTTCGCCGATCAACTGGATCGCTGCGGTATGTCGTAGACCATGTACCAAAGCGCCTTCTGGGGCGGACACTTTGGCATCTTTATACAACAATTGCATGAGATAGGTCACTTTGTTTGCGGTTAAACCTTTACCATTAATGTCGACCAAAAGCGGGTCCTTTTTGAGGTCAACTTCCGGGATGTCTTCACGTTTCTCTAAATACCGGTCAAGAAAATCTTCTGCTGTGGGGGAGAGGGGGAGTAGGCGCATCTTCTTCCCCTTGCCAATTATTCGCAGCATCCGCTGTCCGTTCTCATCTTTTCTCAAAACTGAACTCACTTTGAGACTACAGACTTCAGCCACTCGGAGCCCGCCCCACATAAGAAGCATGATTAATGCTTGATCGCGAACCGGCCACCGTACTCGCTCCCCCTTGTCTCCTTTTTGTGGGTAACGTCCAGCTGCTGCAAAGAGATCAATAACCTCAGTATCGCGCAAATGCGAGGGCGCCCGCTCCGGCGCAGAGAGGGCTTTTTTGTAGGTCTTTCGCACTTGTTCCCACTTAATAGGCCATTCAAACATTTTTCCTTCGTAGATGCGCTGTGGGTCCTCTCTACGGAGCGTTTCTTCTACCTCGGCAGCAGTCCAGTCCAGAAAATGTTTAAGGGCGGTTAACGTCGTACTCATAGTTTGTGGTTTCAACTTATTGGCCGTCATCCACGACATGAGACTGTCAATCGATTTCTCAGTTAGGACCGCCTTGTCGTCGCCAACCTCCCATGGGTTGAAACCACCATTTGGTGACAAGAGTTTGGCCGTTCGCCTCAAGCCTTGTATGTATGCGCGTTTCGTTGCTTCTGACTTACCTTCGCCACTTAGTCGCTCTACCCAACGCTCGAAGTCCGGCCCAAGATCAATTTTTTGAAAATTTGTTTCATTCATTGTAATACAGCACCTTATATTCTGGATAAGAAGGATTATCCTGAATATAACATCCGTTATCTACAAAAGCAAGCCATTAACGCTGTGGTTTCTTTTGCCACTTCTGGCGGTTCGTGGTCGCTT
>DUCC01000031.1:7574-11198 GCA_012959995.1 Acidimicrobiia bacterium | reverse complement strand
AGTGTCTTGAGCGAGGACGGTCAGGGCAGTTATGTAGGAGCGGAGGTGTGGACGGTTTTCTTCGTCAAGCGTGCGGTAGGCAACTTTGACGGTTTTTTTCCAAAGGAAAAGGGCGCTTAGTGGGGCGTTGAGTTTCTTTGTTTCGGCGAGCCACTGGACGACGGCGGCCAGGTTGTAGCGGGGGCTTCGGCCGCCGGCCATTGGCTTTGGGAAGGGATTGTGGGTTCTTTTGCGCCAGTGGTTGACTACGGAGGGGGTTTCCTTGCCGGCCAGTTGAGCGATTTCGCTGGCGGTAATGGTGAGCCCTTCCATGAGGAGGAGTCGCCAGTCAGGTGGGGGGGGAGGAACGGCCCGGGGTGCTTGTGTGGCTTCAAGGTCTAACGAGTGTTTGAAAACGGCAGTATTCATTGTGGCCAACTCGTACGATGGCGCACTAAAATTGCGCAGGGAGGGGGCGGCAAGTGCTGGTTCTGCCCATCTGTTGGGCTTTTCTTCTGGTTTTTCGGGCGGTTTATTCGAAGCGTTGTCGGTCATTTTTCCCTTTATCTAAAGGCAGGGTAGCCAAACAGCGCCCCATGTGCAAACATTTGTTGATTAATGCAAACAAATCTGAAATGTGATGATACAGACAAACTGAAATGTGATAGAGTATTGGTATCCCGACACACCTATGAGGAGATTTTATGACTGATGCAAACCCCGACCCCTCCGCCGAAGATTTTTCGCCTGGCGACGAAACTGCTACCACCGAACTTTTTGAATCGATCAGTGAAGTTGGTTCCGACACTCAGTACCTTCTCCGCAAAGAACGCCAATTGACCCGCATTGAAAAGTCTTTAAGCCAGCTGGGCCTTTTCGAGGCCCTTCGTTCATCTGACTCAGAGGGTTCGTGGGTCAGCATTGATGAGGAGACCAATGAAATTGTGTTCTCGGCCATCCCTCCCGAGCGGTTTAGTATTTTTGCCTTACATCTCGAAGAAATATTAGAAGCCCTTCAGGGGTCATTCTCACCGAGAGGCTCTTCCGGTTCAGCCCCAAAGCAGTTGGCTCTTTCTCCGGTTGCTCCAGGGTCAATTTCCACTCCTCACCTCGGAGGTCGTGTTTAATGGAGACTTCATTGCCAATTCCAGTAAAAGACTGGATTTTACTCAACCAAGCTATAGAAGCTGCAAGTAGTTTAGATAATCCTGCCGTGGCGACCATTAACTTTGACGAGTCACCAGACCATTGGGTGGTTCGTTCGAGCGATGGTTCGGTAATAAGTGTTTTGCATTCCAATCCAGAGCCTTTTACTCACCCTGAGTTGTCGGGTCAGGTCACTTTGATGGCTGGGCCCATTGCTTTTATTGCCCACTTGGCGGCGAATAACGCTGTTGATGACGAGGCTTGTCTTGTTATGGATGGCAATTATGTAAGGATTGAGACCGTTTCGGGAAGTTCAATTGTCTCGGATTTAGCTCCCCCGGAGCCTCTCCCAGGTTCTGAACCAGTTTCTTATGGCCGGCTAAATGGCGGCGGTGAGGTAAAGGCCAGAGATCTTGCGGCCGCTTTGCGTTCTGCGTTTACGAAAGTGGGTGTCCAAGAAGAGCGGGTTCTTTTTCCCGTCGTCAAGATTGGTGTAGAAAAAAATGCGCTGGCTTTAACCGTTGATTGGAGCCCGCTGGGCGCACCCCAAATGACTTACCGAGTAGAGGCGGAGTCAGTGGCCAGCGATCATCGAGCAGGAATTTTCTGTGGAACTATTGGGGATTTATTGAGCACGGCCAGCAACGATGCCACGGTGATGGTGGAAATGCTCGATGATTTTGTGCGCTTTACTTTGTTTGAGGGTGAAGCCTTGTGGACGGTTTCTGTACCGAGTTATTCCGATGGTGCACGACGATGGTGGTCGAAGGTGGAGCGAGCTTTCTCCGAGGCGGGCCACCATGCGGGTTTCGCGTCAGAGGGGGAGTTCACCACTTGTGGTCCTGGGGGAGATGCAGACGCCGTAACGGTCACCCTGCACGACACCAAGCCAGAAACCATTCGCCTTACTTTGCGAGTAGGGGACAATTTTGAAGAAACCCCAGAGTTTTATCAGCAACTCAGTCGGTTGAATTCCGGAAAGTCTGGGATCAAATTTTGGTCCGAGGAAGGCACGTTGGTGGCTTGTGAGGATGTTCCTTGCTATCGATTTGATGATGCTCCAGCAGCTGCAGAACATTTGCAGCGTGAAATGGTTGATTTGGGAGTGGTATTGGCGGCGGGCAGTACCTTGTTTTAGTCGCTGAGAAATTGTTTTACGGCCAGACCAGCAGACACCTTGGTGCGAGTCCAGGGCTGGCACGAATTGGTCAACCCGACCGCATTCCGGCTTTTCCGCCGCAAACATAAAGGACACAATTTTGAACCAGTTACCGAATGCCAAGCCTTCACAAAGTGCCGCAGTTGCTGCTTATATGGCCCGTATTGTTGATGGCGACACAGATGCTATTTTTGAGTTTTACGATGATTTTGGCCACAAGGTACGTTTTTTGGTAAAGAAGTCGCTGCTCTCTATGGGGCGCCATGATTTGCTTCGAGATGTAGCTGAGTTTGAGGGCATTGTCTTGAACGCCTGGTTGGATATGACTGAGCGAGCTTCGGGGTGGTCGCCGGAGGGCGCACTGCCGTGGACGTGGGCTGGCCAGCGAATTTACGCCACAGTTGTCCGTGGGGCGGGTCATGCCGTGGCCGATCCTGAGCGCTTTGCCTCTCTCGAAGGCGATAACGAAGACGGAAATGACCTTTGGGACATCAACCCATCAAACAGAGACTGCTCGGAGCAAGTTTTCGGGCGCCGCCCGGCGTCCGTGGATTCTTTCGTAGATGTTGCTATCGGGCACCCTGGTGTCCAAAAATTCATTGATGCCTTGAGCCAGGTGGCTTCCCCAAAAAATACGCAAGTTTTCTTGGATTACCGCTACCAGCAATGCAACGGCGACATATCCCCATCCCACACCGTGGCCGATTGGCACGAAATGACTCCAGACAACGTTCGTCAAATATTTTCTCGCACCTTGCGTAAGTTCCGCTCTTTAATTGAGGATGACGAGTCGTTGGCTCCCTTCCGAGAGATTGAGTGGATTTAACTATGAGCAACGATTTAACCCATTTAGATCAGCCAAGCGACCTTGCCCATGCGGCGATCCGTTACAAAGAGGCATTTATAGAGGTTTCTCATCGAGCGGCCCAAGCCGCTATTGCTCGGGAGAACATGCAATTGGCTAATTGCGATGCCTACGAGGCTTTTAATGCTGACCGGCAGGCCAACTTTGATGCCGACGAGGAGCCGCCGGTTTCTATGGGGTTTACTGGCCAACTGTCGGACCAACTGGGTAAAGATCAGAAAGTCATGGGTAAGGAAGCATTCCAGGCCAAACTTCGGTCTGATCAGTGTAAGGCGGCCATGCAACGTGCGGAGTTCAACGTTGATTCCAGCAGGCGTTCGCTTGAAGAGGCGGAACAGGACTTGTTGAGCGAAGCCCGAGTATCTAAAGCGTAAATTTACAGAAGTTCATCAAGACGACCCGAGGGACAGGCCCTTTGACGGTCACCAACCGGTGTAGTAGCCGGTGGTAATGCCTGATCGATGAGGAGAATAAT
>DUCC01000031.1:3564-7382 GCA_012959995.1 Acidimicrobiia bacterium | reverse complement strand
GGCTGGGTGGAGAACTCCACGATTCTTATTTGTAATGGCCACTGGATGTACGCCGCCCGCAAGGTCACCAAGTGTTCCCGAAGGTAACGCATCCCCATCTTGCGTACCCCGTCGTAAAACGCTGCCGCACCCCGCCTGTTGTTGGGGCGCTACTTGCTGCGCTCGCCCACCATTGACGTTATTTTTTGGGTTTAGGGGTTTTTGGGTGGATCGGCGGGGTGAGCTCTTTTATGTCGCCGGCAGTGTAGAGCTCGGCCGGGCGTCCCCCGGAAGCGCTGGGTGAAGATTTTTTGCCGGTGGACTGCAAAAAGCCTTCTATTTGCAACACGCTGCGTTGGAAGTTGCCAGTGTCAAGTTTGGTGTAGTCCGAGCCCTTAATGGGTTTCGCCAAAGTGAGCGCTGGCGGGTTGGCGACTTTTGGCGGGGCGGATGCTATTTGATACTTCATTTTTAAGTCGGGGGTGACCAGCGAAAGTTTTGGTTGTTCAAAGGTGGCGGGTATGGGTTTGATGTTTTCGAGGTTGGTGAATTCAATGGTGTCTTGCCATATGGCGTCGTAGGCCGAGCGAAGTTCACTGATGGTAAATTCTTTGGCACAGAATCGGGTGGCCAGCGGGGTGTAAGAGATTTTGTGGTGGATGCGCCTTATGGCGTCGGTGAGGATTTTGTTGTGGTCGAAGGCGAGGCGGATGTTACCGCTGGCTACTTCGGCAACTGGGACGTGTTCGGCGTAGCGGGCGTCGCTGCCGCCTTGGGGTTCGGGGAGGTCATGGGCGATGCCCCAGTAGGCCACGGTGACCACGCGTTGGCGGGGGTCGCGGTCTGGGTGGCCGTAAGTGCCGAGTTGTTCAAGAGGGCCGGCTTCTTTCCCGATGCTGGTTTCTTCGGCGAGTTCTCGGCGGGCCGCTTGCTCGAGGTTCTCGTCTTTTAAGACAAACCCACCGGGGAGTGCCCATTTGCCCAGGAAGGGGGGCTCGTCGCGTTGTATTAGCAGTATGCGCAGCGATTTGTTGATGATGCTAAATATCACGAGGTCTACGGTGACCCCAAAGGGGGGGTAATCGGCGGGGTTGTGTGGTGAATCTGTCACACCAAGAGCGTACATGGTATTTGCCTGACTTGCAATAACCATTATCTTGTGTTATAGTCACTTAGGCACTAACCTATGAAAACCCTACAGAGGAGAAAAAATATGAAAAACCAAGATATTGAACAACGATTCGGTCCTGCCGCAGCTGCCAAGTTGTCGGCCCTGTTGGGTGACCCAAAGCTGGGTGAAGCTTCTATTTCTCCTGCGTCGCGAGACCAATGTCGAGGGGCTTTATTGGGTTTCGCCATTGGTGAAGCCCTCGGCGAGCCTTTAGAGGGTCGCAACGCGGCTTGGATAAAAGAGCGTTTTGGTGTGGTCACCGGTTTTGTGGCGCCTAACCCCATAACTGGTACCGATACCCAGTTGGCCATCATGGCTGCTGATGCTTTGCTGTCGAGCCAAACCAAGCACCCCGAGCGACTGGCTGCCCGACTAATGGCCGCCACCATCGAAACCCAGGGTATGGCGGTGCGTCATGCTCAAGCAAAATTATCGGCTAATAACCCGTGGTGGGAAGCAGCCAAGGCAGATTCTGCCGGCACAGCCGCCGCAGCTCGAGCTACTGCATTTGGTTTGGTGTGGTCGGATAATCCTGAACGGGCAGCTTACGAAGCAGCCTTGTCGGCTTCGGTGACGCATGGTCACCCCATGGCTATTAGTGCCGCCGCCACCATGGCGGCTGCCGTTTCGTTGGCGTCTTCTGGCCAGAGCAACCTTGATGCCATGTGGCTCAAAGCCATTGCCGACATTTGTGCCGACTATGAACAAATTGAAATTCATGGAGCCACTTTGTTGGACCGCCTGCGTTTGTTGCCTTCTTTGTTGGGTCAACCGCCCGAAGCGGTGCTTAACATTTTGGGTACCAACCCGTTAGCTAACCAAGCGGTGCCTGCTGCTTTGTGGTGTGCTGCCCAGGGGCCTGAGGGTGTGTTGTATGCGGTGAATGCCGGTGGAGACACCGACACCATTGCGGCTATGGCTGGTGCGTGCCTCGGGGCGTCTTTAGGTGCTCAGCAGATTCCGAATGAGTTTATTCAAGTGGGGGGTCTCGCCCCGGTGGTAGATACTGCCGATCGTCTGGCCACCTTGGTGCCGGTCCATGTGCCCAAGAAGAAAAACAAAACCGAAGCGGCCGAAGCGGTACACGTGTCGTTTTTAATTGACCGGTCGGGTTCGATGTCCGGCATGGTGGGTGACGTCATTGGTGGCTACAACGAGTTTGTTAAAGAACAACAGGCCACCGAGGGGGACTGCACCTTTACGGCGGTTCAGTTTGATACCGGCGAACCGTTCAAAGTGACCGTGGATGCCATGAAGATAGCCAAGGTGCCTGAGCTCACGGCTGCGGATTACCAACCCCGTGGCGGTACGCCGTTGTTGGATGCCTTGGGCATGCTTCTTGAGTCGGTGACCAAGCGTGAAGAGGGCCTCAAGGTGGCTGAGGACCAAATAGTGGTCGTCTTTACCGACGGGCATGAAAACGCCAGCCACCTTTGGAGCCGTGAGCGCCTGTTTGCGGTGGTCGAAGAGAAAAAGGAAGCCGGGTGGACGTTTGTCTTTATGGGCGCCAACCAGGATTCTTACGCCATGGGTCGAGACCTCGGTTTTGATCGAGAGAACATCCAGAACTATCGCGGCGATGGCCGGGGTACCCGTATGGCTATGAAGAGCTTTAGCCGTGGGATGAGCGAATACCGCACGTCTATGCCAGAAGAAAAGATCCGCCGTAAGAAAGACTTTTATGACGGTACCAAAGAGGCAGAAACTGACCATGAAACCCGGTAAACCCTTTAAAATCAAGGGTTTTCTGAGATTGTCACACCCCTCATGTAATATTTTGGTTATGACAAAGATTGAGGAAAAGCCAAAGGTTCTGGCCCACGGGCTCTCATAACTGGTCAGCCATTTTGGTTCCGCCGCCCAGGAGGGTTTTTACCTCCTTTCCACCTCCTGGGTGCTGCGGGCCTTCCAGCTCTTCACCTGTTCGGGTTTTCCGGCAGGGTTCACGTCGATTTTTTCGGCCTCGATTTTAGGAGTTATTTATGAATAATTTTCCAGACCCCGTAATGGTTTCTGACCCAGCTGGCTGGTGGCGTCGCCTTTGTCGGGTGACCGACCAACTGCATCTGTGCGGCGACTTGCCCCATGGTTTCCGGGACGCCAAGCGTGACCTCAAAGGTTGGGTGGCAGCCGGCGTAACCCACATTGTTGATGTCCGGGGCGAATACTCAGACCAAGACCTCGTGGTCGAACTGCAGCCGCAGATGGTTTACGCCTTTCATGGCACCCACGACAACGGCGGCCCACAAGCTCATGCCTGGTTCGATGGGGCAGTCGACAGCGTGGTGAACGCCATTCAGGCCGACCCACAAAACCAGGTGGTAGTGCATTGCCACATGGGGGTTAACCGGGCACCGTCTTTGGCCTTTGCTGCCTTGTTGGTGTTGGGCCACGGCATTACTGAGGCCTTGACGGCTATCCGTACGGCCCGGCCCATTGCCCGCATTTTGTATGCCGATAGTGCGGTGCAGTGGTTTGGCGATCGTGAGGGTTGGTCTGAAGATCAAATCTTGGTGGCTCGTCAAGAAGCCAAAAATTGGCATAAGCAAAACCCCGTTGATGCGGGGTGGGTAATTAGTCGTATTCGCAAAGAAGAAAGGGTAAACGCATGCAAGTAGCTTTTAACGATTACTACACAGGTGCCGGCCATGAGTTCGACACCACCCGC
>DUCC01000031.1:2117-3347 GCA_012959995.1 Acidimicrobiia bacterium | reverse complement strand
CTCCACGGCCGGTGTGTTGCTAGCCGTGGAGGCTGCTTTGGCCGAGGGCGTAGCAGGGTCGTTGTCTTCTGGTTTGCATCATGCGCGGGCTAATACCGGTGCCGGGTTTTGCACCATTAATGGATTGGCGGTGGCTATTGAACACGCCAAAACGTTGGTGGAGGGCCCGGTGGTGGTGCTTGATCTTGATGCTCATTGCGGCGGCGGTACCCAAAGATTTATTGCCGGGGACCAACGAGTGCGTCATTTTGACCTGTCTACGGCTCGATACGACGGCTATGCCCCCACTTTGGGCAACCAGTTGGTTTTGTTGCCGTGGGAGGTAACCGACCAGGAATATGTGGAGGCGGTAGCGGCCATGTTGGTTGACTTACCAACCGATGCGGGCCTGGTGCTTTATAACGCCGGGGTCGACCCAGCACCGGCTATTTCTGCCGATGCCTTAGCAGAGCGTGAGCATTTGGTTGCAGCGTGGGCCAAGGAGAACCAGGTGCCTTTGGCCTTTGTGTTGGCGGGTGGTTACACCAGCGGCATGACCGAACAAGAGCTCACGGCTTTGCATGTACGCACCATTACTGAGTGCGCACAGATGGCGAAAATAATTCCAAGGGGCTTGAACTACGAAAAAGAATTGGAGGGTTGCCTTTAATGATGTTGACTAAAAGGTTTTCAGAGGCGGTGGAGTTTGCGCGGCTTCACCATGAGGGCCACACCCGCAAGGGCACGACTATCCCGTATTTGAATCATTTGTTAACGGTGGCTGGGCTGGCTATCGAAGACGCAGCGGCCGACCCAGAACTTCAAGACCAGGTTGAAGACATCGCCATTGCTGCGTTGTTGCACGACGTGTTAGAAGACACCGAGGTAACGGCTGATGAACTTGAAGCAGCTTTTGGCTCCGTGGTGCGAGAGATTGTCGAGGAGTGCAGCGATGCGGAAGGCCCCGGTAATAAACCACCGTGGCTACTGCGTAAACAGCAGTACCTCGAAGACCTTGAGTTTGCTAGCGATGCCGCATTGTGTGTGGCTTTGGCCGATAAACGCCACAACGCTTTGAGTTCGGTGGTTGATGCCCAAGCGGAGGGGCCAGAGTTTTGGGCACGTTTTTCGGCCGGCCCGCAAGACCAAATGTGGTGGTATCGAGCGGTGGCCAGCATTATTGGCTTTTGGCGCCCGGGCCGAGCTGCCCAAGAGTTGACTTACACAGTGGAACGGTTGTGTGCGTTGGCC
>DUCC01000031.1:1019-1901 GCA_012959995.1 Acidimicrobiia bacterium | reverse complement strand
GCCTAGCGGCGGCGATAGCCACCTAAACATGTATGACCCCTTTGTGTCGGGCCAGGCCTTGATTGACCGCAAGCCGATTCCAGACATGGGCATCCCCACGTTGGAACACATGGTGACGGTGCTCGACGCCGTTGATCAGCATTTGCGCCAAGGCGGCAACGTGTATGCCCATTGTTGGGGTGGTTTAGGCCGCACCGGCACCGTGGTGGCGTGTTGGATGATCCGCCATGGCTTGGTTTCGCCCGAAGATGCTTTGGGTGAACTCACCCGTTTGCGAGCCGGCGATGCCGGTGCCGGGCACCGTAAGTCGCCACAAACGAGCGAGCAGTGCGATTTTGTGTCAAATTGGAAAGAAGGTCAATGAACCAAGAAGTGGAGAAACAGTTGAGTAGCAGTGACTTATCCCTAGCCCCCTTGGGGTTAGAGGGCCCGACCGGGCGTGCGTATTGGGTAGTAGAGGGCCGTTTAATGGCTGGTGCCTACCCAGGTAAAAAAGGTAGCGGCCACATGGGGGGCAATGTTGAGGAAACCCAAAAGCTCATCGATGCTGGACTCAATCTGGAGCATGAATAGCATGAATAGCATGAGGGTACGCAAAGCAGTATTCGGGTTTCTTGTGTCGCCCCAAGGCCTTTTGTTGGTTGCTAACAGACGGCGAAAAGGGGGCGTTCGCTGGTCGCTCCCTGGAGGGCTCGTTGACCGGGGCGAATCATACGAAGAGGCGCTAACTCGTGAAGTGCGAGAAGAGGTAGGCCTTGAAGTTAAAAAATGGTCAAAATTGGTTTATACCTCTGAGATAAAGTTTCGGGAAACGCGAAAAGATAAAGATTTTCAAGTTGAAGTACACCTCGCAACTAAATGGAAAGGGAAGATGAGCTTTAC
>DUCC01000031.1:0-1008 GCA_012959995.1 Acidimicrobiia bacterium | reverse complement strand
GACCGCATTGTCGAACACGCCATCTTTGCTGATGCGTACATGGTTAAGCATTTGATGGGGCAGACCCAAAGCTATATTTCTGAGCCAATCTGGGAATGGCTAGAAAGTCCATGGGAAAAGCCAAGGTATTTCTCCTATCAAGTACGGGGGAGTCGGCCAAACAATGAGATAACTCGGCTTTAGGTTTAAATGCATTTATGAATGAAAATATTAAAAACCTTACAGATGGGCCTCGACACCTTTTTTCTGGCTGGCCGGTTGCGGCGGTCCCTGAAGTAGCTGCAGGGCTGTATTCAATCTGGGATGAAAACCAGTTTGTTTACATCGGGATGAGTGGCCGGAGCGCAACACCTGAAGAGCTAGAACGGCGCCGTCAGATTGGGAAAACATTCGGGCTGTTTAATCGCTTGGCCGCTCATGCCAGCGGGCGACGTAGCGGTGATCAATTCTGTGTCTACGTGGCGGACGTCTTTGTATTGCCACAGTTGACCGCCGGTCAAATCGAGTCCATAAGTAAACGCCAAGTAACGTTTGATTCCCTGGTGAAGACATATATCCACGATCATCTATCGTTTCGGTTTATGGAAACTGTTGACGGGGTAACAGCGTTGCGCCTTGAGGCAGAAATAAAAGCAGGGTCGCTTGGTGTTAAACCATTGCTAAACCCCACGCCATGACCATGCGTAGCAGGACTGCGGTATTTGGGGTTATTGAGTCGCCAGATGGTGTGCTGCTGGTAGCTAATCGGCGGGGGAGAGGTCGCCTGGATTGGACGCCGCCTGGCGGGTTAGTGGACAAAGGAGAGTCCTCGCTTGAAGCGCTCACCCGTGAAGTGAGAGAAGAATCGGGGCTCATGGCCGCCGACTGGTCGACGCTGCTTTACACCGCGGAAGTTCAGTTTCGAGAAACCGACCGCCCGAAAAACCTTTACATCGAAGTATGGCGAGCGGCCGCCTGGGGAGGGGAGTTGAGTTTCTACGACCATGACGGGGTGGTTGAACACGGGGT
>DUCC01000030.1 GCA_012959995.1 Acidimicrobiia bacterium | reverse complement strand
TGGATGTTCGGCCAAAGCATCATCCACTTCGCGGGGATACACATTGAAACCGCCAGAAATAATCAGCTCTTTGGCCCGACCAGTTATGGACACGTACCCCTCTTGGTCGACAACCCCCAAGTCGCCGGTGCGAAACCAGTCACCGTCTGGGTCATCCACGAAGGCTTCTTGGTTGGCTTCCGGACGTTCCCAATAACCAGAAAAAACATTGGGCCCCCGCACCAATATTTCGTTCGTCTCACCGTCAAGGCGTAAATCCACCCCCGGAAGCGGAAAACCCACCGCACCGGGGCGCCGCTCACCTTGGTACGGGTTAGAAACCAGCATCATTGTTTCGGTCATGCCGTAACGCTCCAACACCGTCACCCCGGCTTCATCGGACAAGCGCTGGTTAAGGGCGGCCGCCAACGGCGCCGACCCCGACACACAAAGCCGTAGTTGCGCCAAGTCAGCTACCTGCGGGTGGCTGGCCAAGCGGTGGTACATGGTAGGTACCCCAAAAAACATGGTGACCTGATGAGTGTCTAGAGCGGCAAAAATATCGTCAGGATCAAAACTTTGCTGAAGCACTGCCGAGCCACCGGTAAGCAGCGTCCCGTGGAGACCAACCCCTAGCCCATGCATGTGGAACATGGGAAGGCAAAGCAGCAAGCGATCTTGGGAGCCCCACTGCCACGCCGCCTCTACCGCCGCCACCCCGGCCAACAAGTTTTCTTGCGTCAGTACTGCACCCTTGGGCCGTCCAGTGGTCCCCGAGGTATAACCAATAAAAGCCGGACTGTCCGGTTCAACATCATCTAAGTTTTGCGGCGCATGGTCAGCCCACGGCACGCTGGTTGAACACGCCAGCAACTTGGGATCCAAAGACACCAACAGCTCCGCCCAACCCGGGTGGTCCACCAAAGCGGCTCGAGGGCGGGCGTCGGCCACCACATGAGCCAACTCAGCTTTTTGATACGCCCCGTTGGTGGGCACCACTATCAGCCCGGCCCGCAGCGCTGCCACATGAGCCACCGCCAACTCCACGGTACTCGGCCCAGAAATTAGCACCCGATCACCGGGGTTCAAGCCCGCACCTTGCAAACGGCCGGCCACCACAGCGGTACGAGCCAAAAACTCACCCCGACTCACCCAGCCAGCAGCATCATGCAACAACGGTTGGTCTGAGTTTTGGCTCAAGGTGGCTACCCAAGCCCCCACCAAAGTGCCCGGTTTAGGCAAAACAAAGGGCTGGCCATCGGTGTGCGCCATCCAAGAACGGGGGGAATGCATGGTCGCACAATACCCGGCCACCGACTCCCACCCAGTACCGTCTCGGCATGCATGTTCTTCTGGTTCGTCACGGTCGCCCCGAAACGGTAATCAACTCCCCCACCATTGCCGACCCCGGACTCACCGAGTTAGGCCAGTGGCAAGCCGAGCGCTTAGCCCACTGGCTGACCAACGAAGACATCGACCAGGTCATCACCAGCCCTAAACGACGAGCCATCGAAACGGTGCACGGCGTATTTACGCCCCGTGGCCTTGAGCACCAAGTAGTAGAAGACTTCAACGAGATCGATTTAGGCTCCCACACCTACCACCCCACCGAGTTGTTGTCTTCGGAGGGCGGAGAGTTTTGGGACAAAATAGTGGCCGGCCAATTTGACGAAATCGGCTGGGACCACCCCGATGTTTTCAATGCACGGGTATTAGCGGCTTGGCAAAACTTGTGCCGTAACCCTCCCGGCGAACGAATAGTGGTGGGCTGCCATGGGGGCACCATACGAGTCATTCTGGCCGCCGTAGTTGGCCACCCCGGGGCTTCTTTTCGAGTGGACTATGCCTCCATCAGTCGCATAGAAGTGGCCCCTTCGAACGATGATCACCCAGACCCTATGTGTCAGATTATCTCCACCAACGAGACCGGTCATTTTGATGCTCAGCGAACAGAACCCGTGGGGCCCATGCGTGATGGTGGCGTAGTTCCTGCCCCTTGGAGGCGCAACCCGTTGGGGGCGCCCAAAAAAAGTTAGCCAGCGTTTTCGGCGTCTTTCTTGCGCTGATAAATATCTTTACAAGTAGGGCACACCTGATAGTTGTCGGGGTTGCGATTGGGGATCCACATTTTTCCGCATAAGGCCACCACTGGTTTACCGGTTACCGCTGATTCCATGATGTCGGACTTGCGGGCGTAATGAGCAAAACGATCGTGGTCGCCGTCGTCGGTAACCGGATCGATGATGGTTTCTGGGGTGGTGATGGTCTCAAGTTCTGAGAGCCTTGGTGCTTGGTTACTCATCATGAAGGGCATCAAGTTTCTCCACTCGGCCAGCATGGCGGCCGCCTTCAAACTCGGCATCAAGCCAAGCCACCAAGGCCTCAGCAGCCACCCCGGCACCGATAAGGCGCTCACCGAAACAAATCACATTGGCATTGTTGTGTTGACGGGTCAAATGAGCCGAGGTCACATCGTTCACCGGAGCGGCTCGCACCCCAGCAATTTTGTTAGCAGCCATAGCAATGCCTAAACCAGAGCCACAAACACATACTCCAAGTTCTGCTTGGCCACTGGCCACCGCTCGGCCCACCGCCGCACCGAAGTCGGGGTAATCGACCCGGTCCGTGGAGTGAGCACCCAGGTCCAGCACCTCGTGGCCCAGGTCACGAAGTTGTTGGGCCAGTTGTTCTTTAAGGTGGTAGCCCGCATGGTCAGAACCAATAGCAAGAATTGTCATAAGCCGATGCTACCCGTCGACGAGGGCCAGCCCAGCCGACCGAAGCTCCGCCAAGGTAATTTCACCTTGGCGAACCACCGTGACCGGGCTTGTGGTGCAGTCCACCAGAGTAGAGGCCAAACCCCTACAAGACCCGCCGTCAATAACCAGCAAATCGCCGCCTAAAGCCTCACCGGCGGCCGACGCTTCAGTCGGGGTGGGTTGACCACTTTGATTAGCGGAGGTCACGGCCAACGGGCCCACTAAAGCAGCCAAGGCCTGAATAAACGGATGGTTGGGGCAACGCAGACCAATAACTTTTGGGGCCTGACCCAAGTGAAGCCCATCATTGGGTTTTCGGGGCACCAGCACGGTGAGCGGGCCGGGCCAAAAGCTTTGCACCGCAGAAGGGAGCGCCCCCTCGGTAGTCAAACTCTTGGCCTGCTCGAGGTCAGCAACCAAAAGAGCCAACGGTTGGTCAAAGTCGCGGCCCTTGCGGGTAAACAACTCAGCCACCGCTTCAGCATTGGTGGACAAAACAGCCACCCCGTAAACCGTGTCGGTAGGAACCACCACCGGTTGACCTAAGCGCAGCGCTTGGGCCGCCGCCTGTAAATCGCCGTCCGTTGGGGTCATGGCCGTTGAGCAATAAGGGCTCGAGACCGTCCGGTCAGATCAGGGCGTATACGCACCTCAGTGTAGCCCAATGCCGTGGCCCGGTCGGCCAAGGGAATAGTTTGTTCGGGTGACATTTCTAATACCAGTGCACCCCCGGGGGCTAACCAGTTTTGCGCATGGTCTACCAAATGGTGCAAGTCGTCGGTGCCTTGTTGCCCAGCGGTGAGGGCCATCGCTGGTTCCCAATCCACCACTTCAGCAGGCAACTCTGCACCAGTGGCTACATAAGGCGGGTTAGAAACTATTACCGCCAAGTGACCTTGTAGGTGCTCGGGTAGCGCCTCAAACCAAGAGCCCTGACTCAAAGTAACCCGACTAGCCGGTCGGCCTAAACCAGCCAAGTTGGCTCGAGCCACCGCTAGCGCATCATCTGAAAAATCAGTACACCACACTCGGGTACTGGTGCGTTCAGCGGCGATAGCCAAGCCCAGAGCCCCCGAGCCGGTGCCTAGATCAGCCACCAACAACTCACCGTTTTGACGGTCTAACTCCTCGAGGGCGTAGCCGGCCACCACCTCGGTTTCTGGCCTCGGTATGAGCACCCGTTTATCTACCATGAGGTCAAGGGTGCGGAAGGACCAGTGGCCCAATACATATTGCAAAGGTTCGCCAGCCAGCCGGCGGGCCACCAAATCATCGTGGCGAGCCATACCGCGTTTTGTAATCAATTCGTGGAGCACCCCATCGGAGAGGTCTTCAATGATCCACCGGGCTTCGGCTTCGGGTAGCCCGGCGGCCACAAATCGTTGGGTGGTTTCTTTGCTTAGTTCCCGCCAGGAAATAGTTTGCTCGGAGTTTTGATCATCCATCAGAAGATGGCGTGGCTTGAGCAAGTTGTTCGACGCGTTCGTTGGCCAACAACTCGTTAATCACCTCGTCGAGGTCGCCGGCCAACACCCGATCAAGTTTGTGCAGAGTAAGGCCAATGCGGTGGTCAGTGATGCGATTTTCTTTAAAGTTGTAGGTTCGTATTTTTTCTGACCGACCGCCAGTGCCCACTTGGCCCTTGCGGGCTGCCGAGGCTTGGGCCTGTTGTTTTTCTTGTTCAACTTGCAACAAGCGTGAACGCAAAACCCGCATAGCTTTAACCTTATTTTGCAACTGGCTTTTTTCGTCTTGCATGGAAACCACCAAACCAGTGGGTTTGTGGGTAATACGTACCGCCGAGTCGGTGGTGTTCACCGACTGGCCACCCGGACCAGAAGCTCGGTAAACATCAACTTGAAGATCATTTTCGTCTACATCTACTTCTACTTCTTCGGCTTCGGGCACCACGCTGACCGTGGCAGACGAGGTGTGGACCCGGCCTTGTGACTCGGTTACCGGCACTCGTTGTACCCGGTGCACCCCGCCTTCATATTTGAGCCGGGTCCAAGCGTCTTGGCCAGCGACCAATACGGTGACCTCACTGAACCCGCCCATATCTGACTCTCGGGCATCCATGGGCTCTATTTTCCACCCGTGGTTGGCCGCAAAAGCATGGTACATCTCGTGCAAGTCTCGGGCGAACAGGTTGGCTTCTTCGCCGCCCTCGGCACCACGAATTTCTAAAATCACGTTGCGGCCGTCGTTGGGGTCGCGAGGCAAAAGCAATGCTTGAAGCTCGGCTTCTAAAGTTTCGATAGTTGTTTTGAGTTCGCTGACTTCGTCATTGAGTTGTTGTCGGTCTTCTTCTTCTTCGACTATTTCTAAGAGTTCTTGGGCTGCTTCAAGGTTTTCGCTGGCTTCCTGTAAAGGGCGGCCCACGGCCAGCACTTCGCCAAGTTCCTTAAAGCGGCGACCTACTTTTTGTAGTTGAGATTGGTCGCTGATGACCGCCGGGTCGCTAAGTTGCCGTTCGGTTTCTGAAAGCTCTTTTTCAAAGGCGACAACTTTTTCCAACATAAAGTTCAGGCTACCGGTGGTCCGTCACTCCCCGTCATGATGACTCTGAGACGACATGACGGAGGTTTAGGTCCAGGGGCCTTCAAGGGGGACGAGGTTGGTGGGGGCGGCCAGGAGTTGGATGGATTTTTCGACTACTGGCAGTTGGTCGCGGGGCGGCACCACCACGATTACCTGATCAGGTTGATGACGCACAATCAGTTCAGCGGTTTGGGGGACCAAATTGACGTCCACTCCGGTGGAACAGGCCACCAATACGTTCTGGCCGTCGGGGTTGGTGCCCCACGCAAATGCTGGGGCGGGGTCTCGTAGGTTGGTGCGTTCGGTGGCCGAGTCGAGGGCCGCTAGGTCGCTAAGACCTACCAGCGTGGGGTCGGCCAGCAGGGTGTGGCGCAGCCAGCGTTCTCGAACCAAGGTAGCCAACGGGTGAGCACCGGCACCGGGGTGGCGTTGAGCGCGTACCTGATCGGCGGCGGCCGCTAAGGCTTGGCTCGTTGGTTGGTCGCCGTGCAGCAATGCTCCGGCTTCTCGGTCAAAGCGGCCTACCCCTACTTCGGTGATGCCGTCAACCAGTCGTGCCACTTCGAGGCCTAATATTTCGCCGCGCCACATACCGTGTTCGACCACTGTTTCTACGCCGGCACCGCTACACAGATTAATGAAGTCGTCAGGGCAGGGCAGCGGGGTTACTGCTAATTCAACCGGGCCGGGGGTGACCGGGGCCAGGGTGCGTTCAGTTATGAGCGAGATAGTTGGGGCGGGTTTAAGACCTTGGGCTTGGCGAGCCGCTTTTGCGGCGGCCTGCGGATGGTCGAACAACACGTGAAGTTCGTTCAGCGAGCGACTAGCCGCAAGCAAGATCCCTTGACCTAAAGATATTTCGGGTCGTTCGGTGTCAGCCAGCAACCAGCAGCAGTTATCTAAAATGAGCGCTGACCCTTGGCCTAAGGTTTCGGGCTGGGTTTGGCCTAAATCGTGCCCGGCCTCGGTAATCAAGGCGCGCAGTTTGATGGCTTGGAGTTCTGCTCGTCGTTCCGGGTCTAAAGGCACGGAATGCTCAAAAGTTTTCGACGGTGAACCCGTCGAAGGGGTTTAACCCTTGCGGCGTGAGCCGTAACGGCGTTCGAAGCGCTCAACTCGACCGGCGGTGTCGATGATCTTCATAGTGCCGGTGAAGAAGGGGTGGCTGGCCGAGCTGATTTCAACTTTGGCCAACGGGTATTCAACCCCGTCGTCAAGGGTAATGGTCTCCGAGGTCTCAATAGTTGAGCGGATAACGAAATGAGTACCTTCGGTGAGATCTTGAAAGACCACCGGACGGTAGTTGGGGTGTATGTCAGTCTTCATAGCGGGTCCATTCTGCGGTGATAAACGAGCGTCTACAACCTGCGCAGTGAGTATTTGTTTTTATTAAGCGCCCATGGAGGGGCCTTTGGCCACCTCAGCAAGGAACTCATCATTGTTGTTAAAGGTTTTAAGGCGGTCAGTTAGCAGTTCAAGGCCTGCTGCTGCTCCCCCACTGTCGGCGGCTAGGCCGCTAAGCACTCGACGGAGTTTCCACACCTGGTTGAGTTGTTTGCGTTCGAAGAGCAACTCTTCGTGCCGGGTCGAGGAAGCATCTACATCAATAGCGGGGTAGATCCGACGCTCGGCGATGCGACGATCAAGACGGAGTTCCATGTTGCCGGTTCCCTTGAACTCTTCGAAAATCACTTCGTCCATTTTGGAGCCGGTTTCCACCAAGGCAGTAGCCAAAATAGTTAGCGAGCCACCTTCTTCAACGTTGCGAGCCGCACCAAAGAAGCGTTTGGGTGGGTACAAAGCACCGCTGTCTACACCACCAGACATGATGCGTCCTGTTGAAGGCGCAGCCAGGTTGTAGGCCCGGGCAAGACGGGTGATGCCGTCCAAAATGATGACGACATCTTGGCCGGATTCGACCATACGTTTGGCCCGTTCGATGGTCAGTTCAGCGATTTGGGTATGTTCTTCACTGGGCCGATCAAAAGTTGAGGCTACTACTTCGCTGTGTTGGAGCCAGCGTTTCATGTCGGTGACTTCTTCCGGCCGTTCATCGACCAACAACACAATGAGCTTGACCTCTGGGTTGTTGGTTTCGATAGAGCGGGCGATGTGTTTCATGATGGTGGTCTTGCCTGCTTTAGGCGGCGACACAATCAAGCCACGTTGGCCTTTACCAATGGGTGACAACAGGTCGATGATTCGAGCCGTCATGTTGGTGGAGTCACCTTCAATCTCCATGCCGAGTTTTTCGTCGGGGAAAAGCGGGGTGAGGTCTTCGAAGCGGGGCCGGTCTTTAGCCATTTCGGGGTCGAGGCCGTTAATGGCGTCGATACGTAGTAGGGCAGGGTTTTTTTCGCTGCGGTTAGCGGGGCGAGATCCGCCGGTTATGTGGTCGCCTTTGCGTAACCCGAATTGGCGTACTTGCTTGACCGAAATGTAGGCGTCGGTTACGGAGGGTTTAAACCCGTTGGTGCGCAAGAATCCGTAACCCTCGTCGCGTAGGTCAATGTGGCCTTCGATGGCTACTGGTTCGCCGTCCCATTCTTCTACCGGGACTGGGCTGCGTTCTTGGTTGCGACCGCGGCCACGACGGCGACGGTTACCGGGGCCGGCTTGGTCTTGGTTGCGATCTTGGTTGCGATCTTGGTTGCGGTCCCGGTTGCGGTCGCTGCCTTCACGGTTGCGTGGGTTGCGGTCGTTGCGGTCGTTGCCTTCACGGCTGCGTGGGTTGCGGTTTACCGGGCCGTCTTGTTTCTCTTCTTCGTCACTGTCTTTAGTGCCGTCGGCCTCTTTGTTGTCTTCTTCGGTGCTGGAGGCTTCTTCGGCGGCTTCGGTTTCCCATGCCGCGGGTGGTTCTTCGGCTTGTTCGACCGGTTCTTGTTTCTTGGGTTTGGCTTTAGCTTTTGTGCCGTTGCTTGAGCCGCCGGAGGCGAGGTCGACAATCATGTCTACCAATTCGGCTTTACGGGCTCGGGAGGTTGGTTTGCCGCCGATCGCCGTGGCGATGGTGGTGAGTTCGTCGCGATCTTTACCCTCGAGGGTGTCGCGTTCAAATTGGGTGGAGGCCATGCTCGTACACCTTGGTCTTTCGTTTTGGGCTCTCAGGCCCGTTGGTTTTTGCTCTCAGGTTTGAGAAGCAAGCAGATTTGGCAACGGTTCTGCTTCTTCAAGAAGATGCAGATTTTGACGAAACAAGAACATTTCTTGTTGAGAAGTCGCCGGGTAAAGAAAAGTTTACCGTGGGCATCACACGGGGTCGCCTGACCCGGTTGATAGGAGTACTTTAACCCAAGTCATAAGTTTTTCGCAACTATGGTGGGTTTGAGCTTAGTTTTAAGGGTTTTTCTTTGGCTGCGAAGCATCAAGTTGCTAGCGACGAGGGCGAAGGAAATCATGAAAAGCGTGGGAACCCAGGTGTTCGTTTGGTCGTGGAGGATGCCGCCGATGATAGGCCCAATCCCACTCGCTAACCCGACGGCCGCTCCTTGGAGGCCCATGAGGAGCCCAAGGTCACCTTCAGCAAAATTGGTGCGGGCGTACATGGCTTGGAGGGGGCTTGAGGCGCCGATGCCGATGCCGGCCAGTACCGAGTAGGCGACGCCGGTGGGTAGAGCGCCAAAGAGCAGGAGGGCCACGCCGAGGGCGCTCAGCAGGTAGGCGCTGCGCAGCAGCTTGATGGTGCCGTGGCGTTCTACTGCAGCGGTGAGGCCCATGCGGCCAAATATTTGGCAAAATCCGCGCAGGCCGCCGACCACTCCAGCCGTACCGATGGTCAGTCCGCCGGCGGTAAGGATGGGCACTTGGTAAACCAGCGTGGTGGAGACCGCCATACCGGCGAATACGTAGGCGATAAGCATGCGGCGCACTTGGGGGTTTTCTATAGATTTGCGTAGGGCTTCAAGGGGGCGGGCAGAGGGGCGGCTTTGGATGCTGCGGCCTCCGGAGGCCAGCACCATGGCTTGGAGCGCCCCGGCTATGGCGAGGGCGGCCAAGATGCGACCGGTGATGCGCCACCCTTGGTTTTCGACTAGCCAGGCGGTGAGCGGCAAGTAAATGGGGCTACAGAAGGCGCCGACGATGGTGAGTATGGCGATGGCTCGGTCGGGGCGTTGGGGGTGGCGGCGGGCCGAGGCCACGGTGGTGATGTGGTAGAAGCCAGTAGCGCCAGTTATGCCGGCGCCGGTGGCGTAGAACAGGCCGAAGGTAAAGATGCTTTCTGCACTAAAGGCGGCCATCATGAGCCCGCCGCCTAATAAAGCGAGCAGGGAAAGGGGGGCTTTTAGGCCCAGTCGGTCGAGTAGTCGTCCGCCGAAAAAAGCCCCAATACCGCTGATGGACTGGGCTATGCCGTAGGTCAGGCCAAGCGCCGTGGTGCTCCAGCCCATGGTTTGGTTTATGGGGTTGATGAGAACGCCGAAGCCATAAAGCCATGACCCGTAACTGGTAATGGTGAGCAACCCAAGAGAGATCACCCCCACCCAGGAGGTTTTTGTAACGTTGGCGGTGTTTATGATCAAAGGTTTAGCAGGTCAGCAGGGTGGCTGCTTCGTGGAAGGCGTCGGGTCGGGCGGTGTACCAAATCCATCGGCCGCGGCGTTCTCGGGTGAGTAGGCCTGCTTGGTGCAATATTTTTAAATGATGACTGATGGTGGGTTGTGAGCGTTTGAGGGGAGCCACGAAGTCGCAGGCGCAGGAGCCTTGGGGTTGGCAGGCCACCATGCTGAGGAGTTGTAGCCGTACGGGGTCGGCCAGGGTGGCGAACACGTTGGCCAAGCGTTGGGCGGATTCCAGGTTGAGGGCGGCTTCGGTTACTGGTGGGCAACAAGGTGCGGTGACAGAAGTCGTGGTTGACATAGATACATTCCTTCTATATATTGATGTTTATCAATATAACAGAAAAGAGACCCTCATGGGACGCTTACAATTAGCCATCGATGTCAGCAACCTAGAAGAATCCATTGACTTCTACTCCCGCTTATTCGCCACTCCACCCACCAAGGTGCGGCCCGGCTACGCCAACTTTTCTATTGCCGACCCGCCATTGAAGCTGGTGCTTTTCGAAGATCCCACCGGCGGCGGCACCATCAACCATTTAGGCGTTGAAGTGGAAACCGCCGAAGAAGTGGCTACCGCCGAAGCTCGAATCACTGGGTCTGATCTAACTACCACCGGGGTGGCCGGCGCTTTGTGCTGCTACGCCGAGAAAACCGAAACCTGGATTCATGGCCCCGACGAAACTCGCTGGGAATGGTACGTAAAAACCGGCGACAACGAGCAGTTTGACAACATCGACATCGAACCCGAAGAAAACGGCCACGCTTGCTGCAGTTGAACTCTTACCCTTACCTGCTGGTTGGGGTTATCTGGTAGGCCTCTCCGTTGACGGTCAGCAGATAGTTGGCGCCTTTTCGGGCAGCGGTTATTTCAACGGTCAACGGGTCAATCAGCGTGTCAACAAAACGGACCACTTCTCGAGTGCCGCACACAGTTTCGGTCAACTTCAGTGCTTCTTCAGCACTATCCGGGTCGGCCAAGGTCATGGCCAATGCTTCCTCTGTCGCCTCTGGCGTAGGGAGAACCGTGGCCATGAGCAAAACTTTCCCCGGGGCAACCACCACTAGGTCGGCAATGCCCTGATCTTCATCGGTAAACAGGTAGCACCAAGAAAGCAAAGCAATGTCGTTGGGAACGAACGGCGGTTCGCAAAATGTTGGCCCCTCCGGGTCGAAAGCAGGGCCATCACCACCGTCACCCAGCAAAGCCAAGGCATCTTCTCTGTTGGGTGGTGAGGCCACCTCCCCCGTATCTTCAGCGGCCAAAAGCAACTCAGCGTCTTGTTCTAAAATGTCTGCAAGCTCTTCGTTCCCGCTTTCGGCGGCCGTTTCAGCTAAAGAGTTAAGCCCGTCTACTGATTCAGTGACACCGGTATTTTCTTCGGTCTCTCCAGCCAAACTGAGAGGCCCACCAGAAATTCCTGCTGTTTGAGGGACCGTTGTTGAGACAGTTGAGTCCTCAGACCCCCATGAGACAAGCAAAAATCCAGCAAGCAGCAACAACGAGGCCATAAAAACTATTGACCGCTTACCCTTTAATGACATAATTTT
>DUCC01000029.1 GCA_012959995.1 Acidimicrobiia bacterium | reverse complement strand
CCGGAAGACACCACGACGACTTCTACTACCACTGCGCCGCAAGACCCGGCGAGCGGCACCACAACAACCACCACCACAACAACCACCACCACAACAACCACCACCACAACGACCACCACTGCTCCTGGTGAAACCCCCGATCCACCAGTTATGGCATCTGCTTCCGCTACGTGGACCGACGAAGTGGCCATCGACTGGAGAGAACCAACAAATACTGGCTCCGATAGCATCTTCGACTTCATTATTGAGTGGCGAGTAGGAGTCGCCGGGTCTTGGCAAACCTTCAACGACGGTGTTTCTCTATCTACCGATGACATAGTTACTGGTTTACAAACTGGAAGCGAGCATTCATTCAGAGTTGCCGCCGTAAGTGCTGCCGGTACAAGCGACTGGTCAAACGTTCTCACCGCCACTCCTGTTGCTTTTGACCCATATAACTTGGACGACGGCCCAGTAAATAATGGTCACAGCCATGCCTTTTACTGGTATGAGGCACCGGGTACTCCAAACGATGCTTATTTCGAACTCGGGGCCGTTGACGCCTCGTCAGGTCAAATACAAGTCGTAAACTACTACATCGGTTTACAAGGCGACAACGCATGGTTGAACCCATTACTTACCGCAAACAAAGATCAATACGGTTCTTCTGGGACATTCTTTACCTGTGGCTCTAGTTATGACTTTTACGTACGCGTGGCGCGGGGATCACAATCCACCGCTTGGCTCCTCATCAGCGACCACATACAGTTCTTCGGCTGCTAACCCCCGGATTGGGGTTTGCTTGGCCCTTGTCGTAGTCTCCTTGCTGTCCCCTAACTAGTGAGGAAACCATGGCAATCGGCCCCGGCTTACACATCAACGATCCCAGCGATCCCAGCCTGAATTTGGCCATGTCTGAGGGCGCCCGCCCGCTTTATGACGCGGTGGTTGACTTCATCGCCACCGAAGTAGAGCCAGTCACCGCTGAATACCACCGGCTCGGGGCTATCCGAGAAGACCATTGGGGTTACCACCCTGGCCAACTCGACATTTTGGAACAACTCAAAACCAAGGCTCGCGAAAAAGGCTTATGGAACTTCTTTCTCCCCAACGCCGAGACCGGCGAAGGCCTCTCCAATTTGGACTACGCCTACATTGCCGCCGAGTTAGGCAAAAACCCCATCGCCTCAGAAAGCCTCAACTGTTCGGCCCCCGACACCGGCAACATGGAAGTACTTGAACGGGTCGGCACCCCAGAACAAAAAGAAAAATGGCTCACGCCACTGCTAAACGGTGAGATCCGTTCTTCCTACGTCATGACCGAACCCGACGTGGCCTCTTCTGATGCGAAGAATTTGTCCTGTCAGGCAATATTGGATGGCGAAGAATGGGTCATCAACGGCACCAAGTACTACGCCTCGGGAGCCGGTGATCCTCGCTGCAAAATCTTGATCGTTATGGTGCAAACCAACCAAGATGGACCGCCGCACCGCCGCCAATCACAGATCTTGGTACCCCTTGATACTCCCGGGGTGACTGTTGATCACCCCATGCACGTGTTTGGTGACGATGACGCTCCCCACGGTCACATGCACCTCACCTTTAAAGACTGCCGGGTACCGGCAGCCAACATTTTGCTAGGTGAAGGCCGCGGTTTTGAAATCTCACAACTTCGGTTAGGGCCAGGACGCATTCATCACTGCATGCGCTCCATTGGGGCCGCCGAACGAGCCATTGAGTTGATGGTACGGCGCGGCTTACACCGGGAAGCTTTTGGCAAAACCATTCTCAAGTTGGGCAAAAACATGGAAGTGGTTTCCCGAGCCCGTATTGAAGTCGAAGCCATGCGTCTCATGGTGCTCCGAGCCGCCAAAGCTATGGACACCATGGGTAATGCCGAAGCACGCGTATGGATTAGCGCCGTCAAAGCCATGGTGCCCGAAAAAGTATGCCACATCATTGATGAAGCCATTCAAATGCACGGGGCCACCGGCATCTCCCAGTGGACTCCCCTAGCCAAGCTCTATACCTCGCAGCGCACCTTACGACTCGCCGACGGCCCCGACGAGGTGCATCACTTTGTGGTGGCCCGCTTTGAATCAGGTCGCTACGGCGACGGCCCGGGCCCGGTTCCTATGCTCGAAAGCACCGGACAAATTTTTACTGGACCGTAACCATGCCCGAACAACACACGCGAAAAGTTCTTCAGGATTTTTCTGCGTCTTTGCCGGCCGACGACGGCACCGACGCCGCCAACGTAGGGCGAGGTTTTCTCGGGACCAGAGCAGAACCAATTATTGAACGAGACCAACCCATGGCCTGGCAATCGGCCGCTTTTGATCTTTCGCGCTCTGACTTTGTAACCGGCGCCGCCCCGAGCACCGTAAACCCAGCCTTATGGCGACAAGCTGGTTTTAACGCTCAACACGGCCTTTACGAAGTCTGTGAAGGCATTTGGCAAGTACGGGGCTTTGATATTTCTACGGTCACCTTTATTGCTGGTGACACCGGTTGGATAATTATCGACCCCTTAACCACCGCCGAAACTGCTCGGGCCGCTTTCGCCTTGGTCACCGAACACCTTGGCCAACGGCCGGTTAAGGCGGTCATTTACACCCACTCCCACGTAGATCATTACGGCGGAATCCTTGGGGTCATCAGCCCAGAACAAGCAACGGCCGGTGAGATCCCCATTGTGGCCCCCGAAGGTTTCATGGCTGAAGCAGTAAGTGAAAATATTATTGCTGGCCCCGCCATGGGCCGCCGGGCGATTTATCAATTTGGCATTTTGTTGCCGTGGGATGAGACCGGCCATGTTGATACCGGGTTAGGCAAAGGGGCCGCCACCGGATCCACCGCTTTGGTGCCGCCCAACATTGAAATTACCGAGACCGGCCAAGAGTTGACCCTCGATGGGGTGCGGGTGGAGTTTCAACTCACCCCTGAGAGTGAAGCTCCGGCAGAAATGCATTTCTATTTTCCCGACTTCAAGGCGTTGTGCATGGCCGAAAACTGCACGTCCACCATGCACAACGTGTTGACCTTACGGGGTGCTTTAGTGCGTGATGCCCTTATGTGGAGCCGTTACATAGATGAAGCACTGGACCGCTGGGGAAAAGAAGCCGACGTAGTTTTTGCCAGCCACGGTTGGCCACATTGGGGTAGCGACAACGTGCAGGGGTACTTGACTCGCCAACGCGACCTCTACCGTTGGACCCACGACCAAGCGGTTCGCTTGCTTAATTTAGGCCATACTCCCGACGAGATTGCTGCCCGCGTTGATATGCCGAAGAATCTTTGGGATGACTGGCTGTGCCATGGCTACTACGGCACCATGAGCCACAACGTCCGAGCTATTTATCAACGCTATTTGGGTTGGTACGACGGCCACCCGTCGAGCCTTCACCCCTATGAAGCCACCGAAGCCGGTACTCGCTATGTGGAGTTTATGGGCGGCATGGAGCGCCTTTTAGAACAGGCCCAAGTTTCTTTTGACCAGGGGGATTACCGTTGGGTTGCCCAAGTGCTTCGTCATGCCGTGTTCGTTGACTCCAGCAACCAGCAGGCCCGTGACTTACAAGCGGCAGCTTTTGAACAACTGGCTTACCAAGCCGAGTCAGGGGTTTGGCGAGATGTGTATCTTTCTGGGGCGCAAGAACTTCGCCAAGGAACCTTGGACCTTCCGGTTGTTCGACGCCCGCCCGCCGATGTAACCAGCGGTCTTTCGATCCAGCAAATCTTCGACTATTTAGCGGTCAAGATTGACGGGCCAGCGGCCGACGCTTTGGGCTCGCTAAACATCAACTGGAACCTCCCCGATGTAGATCAAACGGTGCGGGTAACCCTCTCTAATGGCACCTTGCATGCGGTTCCTGGCCTCGGTCATGATTGCCCAGAGGCCACCGTTACCTGTAGCCGGACCCAACTGGAGCGCATAATTTCTACCGGTACGGGGTTGGCCGATTTGGTAGATGAAGGTCAAGCCACCATCGACGGTGACCAAAGCCGAGTATTGGCTTTGTGGGCTACCTTTACCGAATTCCCGTTATTTTTTAACATTATTGAGCCGTAACTGCCCGGCAAAGTTTTTTCATCTGTGTCACAATGAGCGGGTGTCTAACGTAAAAATCTTTCCCACGGTGGCTTTACTGGCCAGCGGTTTATTGATCGCCGCCTGTAGCGGTGGCGACAGCGCTCAACCGCCAACCACCACCCTGGACGTTGCTCCGGCCACTACCGCTGTTCCGGTTGAAACCACCACCTCGACGACTATCAGCGCCACCTCAACGACCACCACTACAACTACTTTGTCGCCAACTGAACAGTATTCTCTGTTGCTTGAACAAGTTGAGGCTTGTCAAGAACAGCCTTACGCAATTTCACCGGTAACCGGTCAGGCTGATTGGCCGCACGAATTTCTTTCTGTGAGCACCTCTTGTGACGCAATAAACGCTGATCCTGATTTTTCTTTGTTGATGAGTATTTCTTGGCTGCGGGTAGCCGGCACCGGGGTTGATCAAATCATTAACGACGCTCTTGAAGAGCTTGGTACGGGTATGGAGGAAGCGTTTATTGATGACACTTTGGCCTTCGCTGGGGATTTTTACGAAGGAACCGGGTCTTTTCCAGAAATTGGTTGGTCAATTAATGTGTCTTTTGATTCTCCTCGCCTGCTGGGGGTCACGGTTAATAGTGGTGCATATTGGTACGGGCGAGCACGTATGGAATATTCTTCACAACAAATATTTTTCGATCTAGACACTGGTCAGCAGCTAGCCGCTACTGACATTTTCTCCCCGGGCGTTGACTGGGCTAGCCAATTGGCTCCTTTGGTGGCGGCCGCGGTTTTTGAGAAATACCCCGATGCCGAAGATGCCGGCTGGGACTTGAGTGAAGAACTCACCAACTTTTCCCCGAATCCCGAGGGGCTTACTTTTACTCTCTTTGCCCCACTGTTTCGCCTTTACGAAGATCCGGTAGTAACCATTGGCTGGACCGAAGTGAGCGACTTGTTAGACCCTGATGGCCCGTTGGCTGATTTCATTGTGGCTCCACCCAACCTTGATACTTTTACGCTCGAGGTTCTTGCTTGTCGTCACGAAGACCCCGCTGTTACCCCGGTTGAGCACCATGCCGGTTGGGTAAATACCTATACCGCAAAGTCTCTTTCTTGTAGCCACCCCAATGAATGGGGTGGTGTTGATTTTGAGGTTCAATGGGTACAGGTTGCTGGGCCCTTACCTAGCCAGACCATTAACGCCACTATTGAAAGTTATCTCGATGCTGGACTTGACCAGTACCTTGAGTGGGCTATAGAAACTGCTGAATACAACCTGACCAATAATTGGGCACCCGGGAGTGGGTCGTTTGCCCATTGGGGCACCGAAGTCACCATGGATTCCGACACCGTGATCAGCGTGGTTATTCGCCATTGGACTTATTTCGCCGGCACCGCCAACGGAAACGAGTCAGCGCAATCTTTTAACTTTTCCGCCGAAACCGGGCAACTCATCACACTCGAATCGCTCTTTCTCCCCGAGAGTGACTGGGTAAATACTTTAGGACTACTCACCCATTCTGCCTTGAGTAGCCAGGTAGACCAGATTGACCCCTTGGAGTCTTGGCGAGGGTGGCCGTCAGCCACAATATTTGAGCACTTCGCCATCACCCTTAATGGTTTGCAACTTAACTTTGATGAATACTCCGTTGCCCCGGGTTACCTCGGTGGCCTTTCGGTCACCATTGCGTGGGCTGACCTATCGGGCCTAACCGACCCCGCCGGCCCGGCTGGGCCTTTTTTAATCGCTCTCGGATAGTTCTTGGCGAATTTCCTCACCGTGCTGGTCGTTTATCGGCGGTGAGCGGCGTACTTCCGGCGGGGTGCCTGAGAGTTTGATCGGCGAACGCACCGAACGAAACTCGGCGCCTTGGTCGATCATGGTAGCTATTGGGTCGAGGCCCAAGGCTTGGGCAGCCTCAAAGGCCTGGCGTACATTGTTGATGGGCCCGGCGGGGATTCCCGCTTCTTGAAGTAAAGCAACCCAGTGCTGTGCGGTGTTTGTTGCCAACACGGCGTTTACTTCGTCGGCCAGTTCTTGTACGTGGGCTACGCGGGCCTCGTTGGTGGCGAAACGGGGGTCAGTTTTCCAGGTTTCCTGATTAAGGGCCACGCAGAAGCGTTCCCATAAGACTGGGCTGGCTGCCGCTATTACTACTGGTTCATCGGCTGCTTGGTAGGGCTCGTAGGGGGCGATGGACGGGTGTCGGTTTCCGTGACGATCCGGGTCAACGTCGGCTACTACGTGGGCGGACCCCACGTTGAGTAAACCGGCCAACGCTGATTGCATAAGCGATACTTCAACGTGTTGACCTTCGCCGGTGCGGTGACGTTCTTCTACGGCGGCCAAAATACCTACGGCGGCGTAGAGGCCGGTCAGTTTATCGACCATGGCTGACCCTATTTTTGATGGCTGGCCGTCTACTTCGCCGGTGATGTGCATGATGCCGCTCATGGCTTGAATCAAAAAGTCGTAGCCGGCTAGATCGGCGCCTGCCCCGGTGCTGCCGAATCCGGTGACCGAACAGGTAATGAGCTCGGGGTGGTCGTGGGCGAGTGTTTGACGGTCTAATCCGAAGCGTTCCATGGTGCCGGTGCGAAAGTTATCTATCACGACATCGGCGCTTTGGCAGATTTGTCGAGCCACTTGAAGGTCTTGTTCTTGGCGGAGGTCTAGGGCGATGGATCGTTTGTTGCGGTTGAAACCGAGGTAGTAGGTGCTGGTGGCGGTCTCGCCTTCGCCCCACCAAGGTGGCCCCCAGGTGCGGGTGTCGTCGCCTACTCCGGGTTGTTCAATTTTGATGACGTCGGCGCCGAGGTCACCGAGCACCATGGTGGCTAGTGGGCCGGCCAGCACGCGAGAGAAGTCGGCGATGCGTAGCGTCCCTAAGGCACCTTGGTCGGCTCGGTCGAAATGGTCAGACATAGGTGCAGTCTGGCCGCCCAATGCCCAATACGCCAACCAGTGCTTATTCGTTACTGGCGGAAATGAGGTTTCCGAAGCGGTGCAGGGTGCGGCTAATGGCTTGCTCGCGTAGGTACCACCTCAATTCAAGTCGGCCGCTGGCCGTAACTGGTGCATCAATAATGTTGATTTCGGCGGCTTGGGCGGCTTGTCTTATTTTTGGGCTGACTGGGCCAATTATTCGTAGCCGTCCAAAGCGGTGGCCAGCCAAGAGTTCAGCGAATTCTTGATCGCTGGTTTGGTCGCCGTGGCTTAGGTGGGGGTTTACGCCACAGCGGTCCGTGGCGGCCAGTATCCGATCGATAACCGTTTGTTTTGTTCCTGCAGCGATGCGAATCAACACATCGGGGTGTGGGAGGTAACGCAAGATGTTGGCTTCGCAAAATAATCCCGTTGGGTCATGGTCAATGCGGTAATGCTGTTCCCACCATTTTTGGTCGTCGTCGATGGCGGCGCTGAGGTCGCTGGCATCGATGGGCTGCCAGGTGCCGAGTTGCAGCAGGTAATCGGTGCCCCCGGCTTTGGCTCCGAGGCCGATGGCTGAGCGTTTCCATCCGCCAAAGGGTTGCCGGTTGACGATGGCTCCGGTGATTACTCGGTTGACGTAGGCGTTCCCGACTTCTACTTGGTTGAGCCATTGCTCAATTTCGGTGGGGTCTAGGGAGTGGATGCCGCCGGTGAGTCCGTAGTCAACATCGTTTTGCCAACTTATGGCTTCTCCAAGGTCTGTGGCTGCCATGAGGCCCAGCACGGGCCCGAAGCATTCGGTTTGGTGAAATGCCGACCCTGGGGTGACCCCTGTTTTTATGCCGGGGGTCCAGCGTTGGCCTTCATCGTCGAGTGCTGTGGGTTGAAGTAACCATTTTTCCCCGGGAGTCAGGGTGGTGAGGGCTTTTAAGAGTTTGCCTTGGGCTGGGGCAATGAGTGGGGCGAAGGTGGTTGCTGGGTCGTGTGCTGGGCCTAGCACTAGTGATGCGGCAGCATCTACGATTTGGCGTAAGAATCGCTGATCGGTGGCTACCGACCCCACCAAAATGCCTAAACTGGCTGCTGAACATTTTTGGCCTTGGTGGCTAAAGGCCGAGCGCACGAGGTCGGCGGCGGCCAGGTCGAGGTCGGCTTGCGGGGTGACGATGAGGGCATTTTTTCCGCTGGTTTCGGCGAAGAGTTTTATTTCTGGTTTCCATGAGCGAAACAGTTCTGCGGTTTCTGCTCCTCCGGTCAGGATCACTCCGTCGACCGTGGTGACTAAATGTTGCCCCACTTGGTCGTCGGGGGTGCGCACGAATTGCAGTAGTTCTTTGGGTACTCCGGCGGCCCAGCAGGCTTCGGCGATCACTTCGGCGCAGCGAGGGGTTTCGGGTGCTGGTTTAAAGATCACTCCGTTTCCGGCGGCCAAGGCCGCCAGCACTCCGCCGGCGGGGATGGCTACCGGGAAGTTCCAGGGAGGGATGACCGCTATTACCCCTAGGGGGGTAAAGCGAGCGTGGTCTGTTTGTTCTAGTTCGCTGCTTTGTTGGGCGTACCAGCGCACAAAGTCAATGGCTTCGCTGATTTCCCCGTCGGCTTCAGCCCGGGTTTTTTCTGCTTCGTGGGCCATGGTGACCATGAGTTCTGCGTGGCGGGCCAATAGTTCTTCGGCTACGGCAGCCAATGTTTTTTTTCTTTCGCTTAGTGGCCGTGCTATCCATTCTTTTTGTGCATTTTTGGCGACGTCGATGATGCGCGTTATTTCTTCACGTTTCGTGGTGACTGGGGCTTGAACCGGTTGAGGTTGTTGGTCAACAAGTTGCTCTAACCATTTTTGGGTGGCCGGTAGTGACGGGTCAAGGTCGGGTTGGTTTACGAATGTGGCGTTTTGCCTTGGCTGCATGTTGGTGGCTCGTCGCGGGGCAGAACCTGCGTCGTGGCGTTGGGCGATGGCTTGGCGGAAGAGCTCTGCTTGTTGAACAAACTCTGGGCTTTGGGGGTGCAGGGTGAAGAGGTGGCGTAAAAAATTCTCGTCTGAGGCGTTTTCTTCGAGGCGGCGAAAGAGGTAACTGATGGCTACGTCGAAGTCTTTTTTACCTACTACTGGGGTGTAGAGCAGCAGTCCTTCGGTGTCGCTTTGTACTTGCCGGGCTTGGGCGGGCGCCATGCCTTGGAGCATTTCGAACTCTATGCGGTGGGCGACTTGCCGCTCTTGGGCCAGCAGGTGGGCCCAGGCCACATCAAACAAATTGTGGCTGGCTAAACCTATGCGTACTGCATCAAGTCGCTCGGGGTGGAATGCCCAGTCCACGCATCGTTTGTAGTTGGCGTCTACTTCTGCTTTGCTGGCGTAGGGGGCGGGTTGCCAACCGTGGAGCGCTGCTTCGACTTTTTCCATGGCCAAGTTGGCCCCTTTGACCAGGCGTATCTTTATGTCGCCGCCGCCGTTTTCTTTTCGTTGGGCGGCCCAGGTGGTGAGGTTTTGCATCACGGCGTAAGTGTCGGGCAGGTAGGTCTGTAAAACAATGCCGGCGTTAAGTGAACGTAACTCTGGTTCAACGAGCAGTTCGGTAAAGGCTCTAACCGTGAGATGTAGGTCGCGGTATTCTTCCATGTCGAGGTTGATGAAGGTGGGTGGCTGTGAGGCGGCGGCTTGGCGGTATATCTCTCGTAGTTGGGCTTTGATTCGCTCCAGTGTGTGGTCAAATGCCCACAGGTTTATTTGGCTGGTGATCGATGAAACTTTGATGGAGACGTAGTTGACTTCGGGGTCGTTTATTAACCCGAGGGTTTGTTCATAACGGTGGGTGGCTTCTTGGTCGCCCAGCACCGCTTCACCTAATAGGTTGACGTTGCAGGCATAACCTTCTGCGCTGCGAGCTTCGAGGTGGGCACGCATGGCTTCTGGTTCGGCGTCTACTACCAAGTGGCCCACCAAACTGCGCATGCGTAAACGGGCTAACGGTAAAACTATTCCTGGTAATACCGGGGCCAGGCGTGCCCCTATTTGTAGAAGCAGTCGATCGACCGGGCTCAGAAACTTGGGGAGTTTTTGTTCGGCAACCAAGCGGCGTAGTTGGATGGCTGCTGATTTGTTGCTGCGGTGACGGGCTACTCGGTCGACGAAACGCATGGTGAAGGCCACCCCGTCGGGGTCTTCGATCAGTGTGGCGAGGCGGGCGTTGAGTTTTTGTTCGCTTTTCGTTTCAGTTTTTTGTGCTGCGGTGAGCCACTGGGCGACCAGTTCTACGGCCTGGTCGGTAAGTAGGTCGATGCTCTGAGGCGACATTTTTTCTTCCATTTGGTAAGTTTGCTGAAATAACTTGCTGAGGTCTTGTACGATTTCCCTTGTTATGACGGACGAATTAAACAATCAGTCACTTTTTTCTGCCGGGTCTACTTCTGCTCTGGTTGAATTGTTTGATGCACTCCCCCATGTCATGTTTTGCATGAAGGGAGCCGATGATCGTTACTTGGCGGTTAATGACGCTTTTGTTCGGCGTTCGGGCCGAACTTCAAAGCGTGAGGTCATTGGTGCTCGGGCGATTGACCTTTTTCCTACTCAACTCGCCGAACGCTACGAAGAACAAGACGCACTGGTGTTGGCTACCGGCGAACCGTTGCGTAATGAGTTGGAGTTGATTCGCCGCCCCGATGGTTCGTTCGGCTGGTACATGACCGTAAAACTCCCGGTGATGGAGGGTTCGCAAGTTTCTGCTTTGGTGAGCGTAAGCCGAGATTTGGCGACGCCCAGCGAAGAGAGTATCTCTTTTGAGTCGCTCACCCGGGTGGTTGAGTTGGTGCAACAACGGTTGTCGTCCCCGCTGCGGGTTGCTGATTTAGCGGAGGCTGCTGGTTGTTCAGAAAAACAGTTAGAGCGGCGCATGAAAAAAGTGTTTGGGTTGAGCGCTACGCAATATGTGTTGCGGGTGCGGGTCGACCGGGCCACATCGTTGTTGTTGAACTCTGAGGAGCCGATTGCTTCGGTGGCTGTTTCTTGTGGTTTTTACGATCAGGCGAGCTTTACCCGGCAGTTTGCTCGGTTGGCCGGTGAAACCCCGGCTCGTTTTCGTACGCTGTCTGCTTAAGGCTGGTAGTCGGTGTTTTCCCAAACGATGAGCACAGCGTTGTTACCTACCGTGGGGTCGTCAAGGTAGTCGGGTATAGCCCCGCGGGCTTGAAAACCGTTGGCGATTTGAAAGCTTAAGGTTGGGTCGTGGAGGGTGCCGGCCACTACTTGGTCGATGTATTGGTCGGCGGTCATGTCGTGGAGGTGTTTGGCGTAGCCGGGTATTACCCCGCCGGCCACTATGCCTTTTTTGTTTAGCGTGCGTACTACTTCTTTGCGTAGTTCGTAAAGACGATTGCCGATGCCTTGTTTGCGGTATTGCGGGTTGACGGCGATGGTTACTCCGTAATACCAGTCGCCGTCGGGGTTGTGGTTGCCGCAGTCTTCTTCACCGGTCAGATCATCTAGTGAGTGGCTGGTGTCTTCGAAGTCGAAGTCCAGCAAAATGCCGAGGCCGAAACCAACTGGGGTGTCGTCGTCGAGAGCCACGAAGCCGCCTTCGGGAAACACCCGGCAATAGGCCTCCATGTCACGCAAACTGAGTAGGTCTTCAATGTCAATACTGGCGAACACGGTGTGCTCAATCTCGGTGAGTTGTTCGGCCCACTTGGGGTGAAGGTTGGTGTAGGTGAGGTCAGCCATGGAACGGGATGTGGAGGTAGTCGTTGTGGCTGGGTACTCCCCATACCGCCCAGAAGTCACCGGTGGAGGGCCGCATGATGGCTCCGCCGCTGGATTCCAGGTGGAAGGGTTCTGACGAGATTTGGCAGATTGCTTCGGGGTGGCGGGTTACGGCCATGAGGTCTTGGGGGGTCAGGTCGTGGCGGTCGAGGAGTTTGGTGGCTTCATGGTGTCGTTTTTCTGAGTTGGCTTTAAGCAATGGGTTTTTGGGCCCTTCGTGGTTTTGTGCCTCAAGCCATAAGGCGTGGTTGGTGTGGATTAAAGCGTCTTGGTCTAAGGACACGTAGGGTCGTTTAGTGGGCATGGCTTCGATCATGTAACCCACCCCGCTTTTGTCGAAGACCAGAAAACTATGGGCGCCGGCCAGGTCGGCGGTGAGTATTTCTTGCAATGCTTGATCGGCGGTTTCGGTAGCGAGGGCTGCCCGCACCACGGAGGGCCACATGACGCCGGGGCCGCCGTCAAGGGCGGTCAGGTTGTTGATGCCTATGCAGACTCCGGCTTCGTTCATGCCGATTTGTCCGAGGCAGCCCACGGTAGAAAAAACTAGGGCGGCGGGTGCGTCTTGGGGACGAAGACGCAGCAGCACAACGTGTTCGGTGGCTGTGTCGTGCATGTCCCAGGTTTGGCCGTAGAGGCCTTGGTCGTTGACGCCTCGCTGGTTGGGGACAATAAAGGCGGTGCAGTCGTCTTCGACTACGGGGTCGGGGTGGGCGCCGGTGACCACGCTGCGCACGGTGTCTACGAAATCGGTGAAACCACCAACCACTACTGCTTCGGCGGGGGTGATGCCGGCGCCTTCGGCTAGGGCGCACATTTCTGCGTAGAGGTCGGGTGAGTGGGTCTGGTGGGCGGGCAGGGTGGACTCGGCGATCTCTAAGACGGTTGCTTTGTCTATTTCTCCGCCGGCCCAGAATTCGGTGCCTGCTAAAGCGATGCGATCTTCGGCGTAGGCCTGTATTTCTTCAGCGTAGGTTTTTCCGTGGGTGTGGCCCATGGCTTCGGGGCTACCGGTGAGGTCAAGGATGCGCATGGGAGGTCGTTGCATAGAGCCATTGTTGCCGCTTTGCGCTCTTTGCACAACCAAGTTGGTCGCCGTTTTCTTTTTTTGCGACTAATTGCGTTGCTGCCTGAGGGTCGGTGGGGTCTGGCTGTTCGCCGGGCAAACTAAACGAGTGACCGCCTCTGACTTTTTACTGATTGCTCCTGAAGTAGCCGACGCTTTGGCCGAGCAACGTCCGGTGGTGGCTTTAGAGTCCACCATCATTAGCCACGGTATGCCGCATCCCCGTAATGTGGCCACGGCTTTAACGGTGGAAGACACGGTTCGCCAGCAGGGGGCGGTGCCGGCCACCGTGGCTTTGTTGGAAGGCTGTTTGGTGGTGGGTCTCACCGCCGACCAAATCGAGCGGTTGGGTTCTGCGCCCGACGTAGCCAAGGTGAGTTGGCGTGACGTGGGCGCCACTTTGGCCAACAAAACCTTAGGGGCCACCACGGTGGCTACCACCATGTTTGCTGCCCATCAGGCGGGTATTCGCCTTTTTGCGACCGGCGGTTTGGGTGGGGTGCATCGCGGCGATACCGGTGACGTTTCTGCTGATCTCACCGCTTTGGGTTCTCTGCCGGTGGCGGTGGTGAGTGCCGGGGTCAAAGCCGTGCTGGATTTGCCTCGTACGTTGGAAGCCTTAGAGACTTTGGGGGTTCCGGTTTTGGGTTGGCAGACCGAAATTTTCCCCGAGTTTTGGACGCGCGGTCTTGACTTGCCGGTCACTGCCTCGGTTTCTGATGCCTCTCATGCGGCGGCCATTCTTCATGCCCATTGGTCGGTTGGGCTGACCACCGGGGTGGTTCTCGCTGCACCGGTTCCGGCGGAATACGAAGCCGACCAAGTCATTATTGAGGCTGCTATTGAAGCGGGTTTAGCGGCGGCCCATGATCAAGGTGTTTCTGGGGCGGAGATCACCCCGTTTTTGTTGGCCCATATTGTGGAGACCACCGGCGGAGCCAGTTTGGATACCAACGTTGCTTTGGTAACCCACAACGCCACGGTGGCTGCCCAAGTGGCGGTGGCTTTAGCCGGTTACGAAGCGTAAGCGCAGAGCCGTTGGTAGAGCGGCTGTGCTTGGTCAATAACCGGTTGTAGGTGTTTCGCCACGGTGGCGGTGCTGGGTTGGTAAGGCAAAAAGCCATTGGAGGCATGCACCCCGGCGTACCAGTGTTTTTCCCATACCCCGTCTTCGGGTTTTGGGCCGGCGGGCCAGGCCAGCATTGCTTCGTCGAAGGGCAAACCCAGTTGGCTGCAGAACGCTTCTAATGCTTGGCGGGGGTTGCGCCGCAGGGTGGTGGCGTCCAGAACAATCGGGGTTTCTCCGTTGGCTAATATTTCTTCGAGCAGCATCACTTGGGCTTCTAGACCGGTATCGGCCAAAGTAGCGTCAGTCATTTTTACCGAATAAGAGGCCAACATTTCTGTGGGGTCTCGTACAAGCAACACGTTGGCGCATTGGGTCAAAAATGATCGATCCATTTCGATGAGGTGATGGGCCATTTGTTTAAAAAACACCACCGGGGTGCCGTGGTCACCCGACATTATTTCTTCAGTTACCTGGCCGGGGTCGGTGCTTTGACTGGCTAGTACTTCGTCTCGGCCGGGGTGTTGGCGCCCGGTGACCTTTAGGTAGTGGGCGTAGAAAGGTTCGTCAAAAACTGTGGTGTCGCTGCGTTGACGAAACGAATACATCAAAGCAGTAGAGAGGTTTCGGGGCCCCGAACAGCAGTTGATGCGCAGGGTCATTGCCCCACCGAAGTTGCTACCGCCTCGGCGTAGAGGCTGCGCAAGCGTTGGGTCATCGACCCCGGGGTAGGGCCGGGCACGGTGCGGCCGTCTATTTCAGTTACCGGGGTGAGCCCACCGAAGGTACCGGTAACGAACACTTCTTGGGCGGCGTACACATCGGTCAAAGTAAACGGTGCTTCTTTGGTAGGGATGCCCGCCGCCCGGGCTACTTCGAGCACCATCTGGCGGGTGATGCCGTTGAGGTTGTATTGACCGGTGGAGGTGTGCAGCACCCCGTTGCGGACAATAAAAAAGTTGGTGGCGTTACAGGTGGCCACCGCTCCGGTGGGGTCCAACATGAGTGCTTCGTCGGCGCCGGCGTGCACCGCTTGAATCAGGGCGATCACTTCGTGCAGTTTGGAATGGCAGTTAAGTTGTTGGTCCAACATGTCGGGAGCGGGGCGTCGCACGGTGGCGGTAAATAGGGTTATTCCTTGGTCGGCTACCGCCGGGTCGGCGGCTTTGTGTTCGGCAATGATCACCATGTTGGGCCCACCCACCACGTTGGAGGGGTGTTGAGAAGGAGTTTTTTTGTCGCCCCGGGTGATCATGAGCCGCACATGTACCCCGTCGTGCATGTCGTTGTGGTCCACCGTGGCTTGCAAGGCGGCCGTTACTTCGTCTTTGGTCAAGCCTAGGTTTATGTCGGTGGCCGCTAAGCCGGCGAACAACCGGTCAAGATGCAGGTCTAGAAAAGCGAACTTGTCGTGGTGGAGGCGTAGCCCTTCCCAAACCCCATCACCTACTAAAAAGCCACTGTCGAACACCGACACTTTGGCTTCGTGTCGGGGAAAGAACTCGCCATTTATATAAATCTCTACCGTGGCGTTTCGTTCGTCGGCTAAGGCTTGATGGGTGCTGCGGGTCATGGGCAGAACCTACTGGCCTTCACGCAACGATGCCACCGTGGACCACGGGGTTACCTGGTTGGGGTCCACCATAAGGTTCAGTAGCGCCCCGGTGGTTGAGGCGGAAGCTCGTTCAAATGCGCCAGCAAAATCTTGTGTGTTGGTTACTTGCTCGGCATAAAAACCGTAGGCCTGGGCCAGGGTCACGAAGTCGGGGTTGACAATGTCGGTACCCACCACCCGTCCCGGATGACGGCGCTCTTGATGCATACGGATGGTTCCGTAAGTGCTGTTGTTAACCACCAGCACTATGGGTTGCGCTGCTTCTTGTTGGGCGCTGCCGAGTTCTTGAATATTCATTTGCAAATCACCGTCACCGGCAAAACACACCACGGTGCGGTCAGGGTGCACCACTTTGGCGGCCACCGCAGCGGGCAGGCCATAGCCCATGGTGCCGTTTTGGGGGGCCAACAAAGTGGCCTCAGCCCCGTAGAGAAAAAACTTGTTGGGCCATACGGCAAAGTTGCCCGCCCCGTTGGTGATGATGACGTCAGCGGGCAGCACTGCTTGCAGGTGAGTGGTGACGGCTGCCATGTCGACCCCGGTGGCTGGGGCGGTTACTTGGTGGGTGCTTAAGAATCGTTGCCGGGCTTCGTTGCGCCAAATAGTTTTTGGCTGGTTTATTTTTGGTTCAGCAAGCAAAGCGGCCAGCAGAGCGTTGGGTCCGGCGTGCAAAGCCAGCGTGGGGACCACTACTTTGCCGAGTTCTTCTTGGGCGGCGTGGGCGTGCACTATTTTTTGATCAGGGTCGTTAAACAAGGTGTAGGCGCTGGTGGTCATTTCGCCAAAACGCACCCCAAGGGCCATCACCAGGTCGGCTTGGGCCAAAGTCTGACGTACCGGGCCGGGCATAGCTACCCCGGCTTCTCCGGCGTAACAGTCGCTGTTGTTGTCCATCAGGTCGTGGCGGCGAAAGGCCGCTACTACCGGGAGTTCGTTTTGTTCGGCCCATTGGCGCAGATGCTCCCGAGCCATGGTGGTCCATCCTCCCCCGCCAGCCAAGACCACCGGGCGTTGGGCTTGGTTGAGTAACTCTTGCCAGGCAGCAAGGTCTGCTGCGGTGGGCTGGGCTTGGTGAACTTCCAGAGGAGCCAGCGTGCTTACGGTGGTTTCGGCTCGTAAAACGTTTTCGGGGAGCGCCACCACCACCGGGCCGGGCCGACCCTCGGTGGCCACGGCAAATGCTTGGTTCATTATTTCTGGCAGGTCATCAACATTTTTTACTTCAACCACCCATTTGGCGAGGTCGGCAAAAAACGAGCAGTAATCCACTTCTTGAAAAGCTTCTTTGCCTTGATGATCGGTGGGTACCTGGCCGACGAGCAACACCATTGGGGTGGATCCTTGGTCAGCGGTGTGCACGCCGATTGATGCGTTGGTCGCCCCCGGGCCTCGGGTTACCAAACACACCCCGGGCCGGCCAGTTAGGCGACCGTAGGCTTCGGCCATGTAGGCGGCCCCTCCTTCTTGGCGGCAACCCACCAAACGAATGCTGGGCTGGTCGTGTAAAGCATCAAGTACTTCAAGGTATGACTCGCCGGGTACACAAAAGGCGGTGTCCACCCCGTGGGCTACTAAAGCGTCGACCACCAAACGGCCGCCATTAACTGTCATTTTTTCGTCCTATTAAATACACCACACATGCTGCAGCAAAAAGCCCGGCCGCGATGAGGTCTACAAGGTCGCCGTGACGCAGGGCCCCTAAAACAAAAAACCCAGAGCTCGCCAGAAACAGCCACCATGAAGTTCCTTCGGTTCGTGCACTCATTTCGTTAGTCTGGCACGGCCCAAACCACTTGAAGTGCTTCGCCTGCCCTAGATTTAACGTCATGACCGACGGCCCCTTTTTTGACGACCTGACTTCTGGAGACATCATTGCTCCGTTGCCGGCTCTGACGGTCACCCAAGCCGACAACGCTGTTTACCGGGCCATTACCGGAGACCAGCATTTAGCGACCGCCGACCATGGTCTTTATCAGCAAATGTCTGGCCGCTCAGCGGCCTTGGTCAACCCGGGTTTGGTTATGCAGATAGCTATTGGACAAACCACCAATGCCACACGAAAAGCTATCGCTAACCTTTATTACCGGTCGGTGGAGATTCTGCGGCCCGTTGAGGTCGGAGAAACCTTGGCGACCACCACCACGGTGTTGGGTTTACGTGATGCTTCTCCCAAGGGCGAACTCAATCGAGGCAAAGTATGGCTGGGCATTGAGACCCGGGCGGGTGCCGAGTTGGTGGTGCGCTACGAACGGGTGGCGTTGTTGCCTTGCCGAGCGGATGCTCCGGGCCACCAGGATGAAATCCCGGGCCCTGTTGACCCGGCTTCGTTAGATTCGTGGTCCAGCCTGGTGCCCGAGTGGGATCTTTCCGCTTTGCCGGTGACCGCTTGGGAGGTGGGCCAAGAGTGCATTGACCCACTGGCCGATCATGTTGATCTGGCTCCTGCTTTGGCTCGTTTGACCTTTAACCAGGCTGCTATTCATCGTGATGCGGAAGCCACAGTTTTTGACCAGCGGTTGGTCTACGGCGGGCACACCCAAGGGTTAGCTCAGGCTTCTCTGACCCGCATGTTGCCGGGTTTGGCCACCGTGGTCGGGTGGGATGGTTGCGACCATTTGGGCCCGGTTTTTGAAAGCGACCGTTTGGCTTTTCGCCACCGGTTAGTAGGTGCGCTGGATTTACCAGCCGGACGTTTATTGCGTTTTGAGGTGCGAGCCAGCCGCGACGGCGACGACCTGTTGTTGTGGACCCCTATCGTGGTGGCGGTATGACGAAACCACTTATTGGCATTTCTGGCAAGCAGGTCTTCGGGCGCGATGTGGCGGGCAATATTCCCAGTTTGTACGAGGCACCCGCCCACGTGTATTGGACAAATTATTCACAGGGCATCTTGTCCGCTGGAGGTATCCCGGTTTATCTGCCACTCAACATGGACCCTGCCGATGCCGTTGAACGCTGCGATGGTCTGCTCATGACCGGTGGTACCGACATTTCTCCTGATCTTTATGGCCAAGAGTCAACAACCGATGCCTTTGCCAAAGAACCACTCCGTGACTCGTTTGAGTTGGCTTTAATGGATGCCGCGGTGGAAGCGGCTTTACCGGTGTTGGGTATTTGCCGCGGGCATCAAATCATCAACGTGCACGCTGGTGGTTCGTTAAATCAGGACGTGCCCGAGCACGGGGCTTTCGACTTGCCCATAACTACCGAACGCCATGAGGTGGCTTTTGCTGAGGGTTCCGTTTTAGAAAGCATCTACCCGAAGCACCACAAGGTCAACTCGCTGCACCATCAAACGGTGGCTGATTTGGGTGATGGTGTGGTGGCTACCGCTTTTGACGAAGAGGGTTCGGTGGAGGGTTTAGAACGCCCGGGGTTACCGATTGTTTCGGTGCAGTGGCACCCGGAGATGATGACTACCCGCGATACGGACCCAGTTTTTGGATGGCTTATTAGCCGGTCCTCTTGAAGTTAGGCATTCTGACTGGCGGCGGCGATTGCCCCGGTTTGAACGCGGTTATTCGTGCTGTGGTGCGCAAAGCGGAGCGCGGCTTTGGCGACACCGTGGTGGGTTTTATGGATGGCTGGCGTGGGGTGATCGAGGACGACACCATGGTGTTAGATATTGAAACTTGCCGTGGCTTGCTGCCTCGTGGCGGCACCATTTTAGGCACCACGCGTCTCCAACCTTTTGGGGTGGATAATGGGGTAGAACGCTGCCGGGCCACCCTCCAAGCCCATGGGGTAGATGTCCTGTTGGTGATCGGTGGCGAGGGCACGCTTTCGGTTGCTCAAGGTCTTTACGAATTAGGTTTTCCGGTTATCGGTATTCCCAAAACCATTGATAACGACATTGGAGCCACCGAAATGACGTTCGGTTTTCAAACGGCGGTTGAGATTGCTACCGATGCCATTGACCGTCTGCACACCACGGCCGAGTCGCATGACCGGGTCATGGTGGTTGAGGTTATGGGCCGCCATGTGGGTCATATCGCTACCTGGGCGGGTATCGCCGGTGGAGCCACCGCTATTTTGATCCCCGAAGAACCGTTTGACATTGAAGAGATCAGTGCCGATGTGCGGGCCCGCCATGCCACGGGCCGTTTCGCTTCTACCATTGTGGTGGCCGAGGGGGCATTGCCGAAAGAAGGCACCTTGGAGGTTTCTCCCCCGGAGGTTGACCAGTTCGGCCATCAACGTTTGGGAGGTATTGCCAACGTGGTGGCGGCGGGCATTGAGGCTCGCACCAAGTTTGAAACTCGGGTCACCATTTTGGGGCATGTGCAGCGCGGCGGGACCCCCAATGCTTTTGATCGGGTGTTGTCTTCTCGTTACGGGGTGGCCGCCGTAGAGGCCGCTCATGATCAGGATTTTGGTTCTATGGTGGCTCTTCAAGCGAACCGCATGGTGCGGGTGCCTTTGGTCGAAGCGGTGGCCGAGTTGAAGTTTGTTGATGCCGGCTTGTGGTCCACCGCTAAAGATTTGTTCCGCGGTGCTTAGCCGACTTCTGATCGGCCTTCAGTTTCCGTCTACGCTGCATTTATGAAGCGTTCCCCTTTGGTCCACGATTTTGTAGATGTTGATTTGTGGGATCCCGCTACTTTTTCGGTGGGTCCTCCTTATGAAGCGTTCGCTGCCTTGCGTCAAAAAGCGCCGGTGGCTTTTCACCCAGAGCCGCCGCGTCGAGCGGGCGGCAAAGAGGGGCCGGGGTTTTGGTGCGTGACTCGCCATGCCGACATTGTGGAGATCTCTAAAGATGCTGGCACCTTTTCGTCGTGGGCCGGTGGTTTTACCGGGGCCGATATTAGCGGGGCGATACTTGAAGAAACCCGGTTGAACCTGATGGGTATGGACCCACCGGATCACACGGCTTTTCGGCGTTCTGTTCGAGCTCCTTTTGGTCCGGCGGTAACTCGGGACTTGGGTCAGCATGTGCAGCGTTTTGCTACCCAAATTGTTGATGCGGTGTCCGGCCAGAATGAAGTGGATTTTGTTGACAATGTTGCTTCAGAAATGCCTTTGTTGACTTTGTCGCACATGTTGGGGGTGGCGCCGGAAGATCGCCGCAAGTTTTATCATTGGTCAAACGCCATTATTGGCAACCATGACCCGGAGTTCGGGGGCACGGTCACCGATTTTTTAACGGCTAAAAATGAGTTGTTTGCTTACGGCCGTGAGGTCATTGCCGCCAAGCGTCAAAACCCTGATCACGGTTTGGTGTCTACGTTTATTTCTTCGAAAGTTGATGGTGTCCCTCTCGATGACGAGAAGATCATCTTGTTGTGGTTCTTGTTACTCATTGCCGGCAATGAAACCACTCGTTCGTCGTTAACTGGGGCTATGGAAATGCTGTCGGCCTTTCCCGAGCAGCGTGCCTTGCTGCTGAGTGACCTTGATGCCCACTTGCCGGGGTTCATTGAGGAGTCGTTGCGCTTCACTAACCCAGTGCTGCATTTTCGTCGTACCGCTACCAAAGATGTTGACCTCAACGGAGCACAGATAAAAGCCGGCGACAAGGTGATCTTGTGGTACCCGTCGGCTAACCGGGACGAAGCGGTTTTTGACCGACCAGAAGAGTTTGATTTAACTCGTTCACCGAATCTTCATGTGGCCTTCGGGTTTGGGGTGCACTTTTGTTTGGGGGCTCGGGTGGGCCGGTTGCAGATTGAAACCATGTTGCGAGAGTTACTAACCCGTTTGCCCGACATTGAGGTCAACGTGCCGGCGCAGCGTGCCCATTCCACTTTTTTGAACAGTCCGAAATCTTTAGGTGTTTGCTTTTCGGGCTAAAAACCTTTTCGAACTAAAAATCTAGATGCGTTCGAAGTAGCGGCGGTGTTCCCAGTCGGTTACCGCTTTTTGGTGGGCGGCGACTTCGCTGGCAAAAAAGTGGTGGTAGTGGTCGACTACCACGTCACCTAATAGTCGGCGGGCTTCGCTGCTGGCTCCAAATTGTGTATTAGCGGCTTCGAGGCTGTGGGGCACGGTGGGCAAATCGGTGGCGGCGTAAACGTCGCCTTTGAACTCATCGGGTGGCTCTATTTGGTTGGCTATGCCGTCGAGGCCGCTGGCTAGGGCCGCCGCAAACGCTAGGTAGGGGTTGACGTCGCCGCCGGGAATACGGTTTTCGATGCGTAGCCCTGAACCGGTTCCCACGATGCGAAAACCGGCGGTGCGGTTGTCGGTAGACCAGGCAATGCGGGTGGGTGCCCAAGAGGCATCTTGGTAACGCTTGTACGAGTTAACCGTGGGGGCGTAGCAGGGCATCAGGTCGGCGCAGTGGCGCATCCATCCACCGAGGAACCAGCGAAACAGGTCCGAGCGACCGTCGGGGCCGTCGCCTACAAAAGCGTTGGTGTCGCCTTGCCACAAGCTGAGATGCAGGTGGCAACTGTTGCCGGGTTGGTCGGCATCGGGTTTGGCCATGAAGGTCACGCTGACTCCTTGTTGGTCAGCGAGTTCTTTCATGGCTTGTTTCATGACTACGTGGCGGTCGGCCATGGTCAGCACGTCGGTGTAGCGAATGTTGAGTTCGTGTTGGCCAATGGCTGCTTCGCCTTTGGAGTTTTCTACTGGTACGCCCGAGGCGGTCAGTACTCGGCGGGCGGCTCCGACGTAATCTTCTACTCGGGCTCCTTGTAAGAGGTGGTAGTCCTCGACGTACCAGCCGGCGGCTTGTAGGTCTCGGTATCCCTTGGTGTGGGCTTCTTGGTAGGAGTCTCGGTAGAGAAAGAATTCCAGTTCGGAGGCGGCGGCGATGGTGAAGCCTGCTTGGGCTGCGGCGTCTACTTGGCGGCGCAAAATAGATCGGGGGGCTACTTCAACGAGTTGGTGGTCGTCGCCTTGGTGAATGTCGCACAATACAAATGCTGTGCCTTCGGTCCAGGCGGCTCGGCGCAAAGTGTCGAGGTCGGGCACTAGGTGAAAATCGCCGTATCCGCCGGCCCAGTTGGCGTAGTCGTAGCCTTCTACGGGTTCCATTTCCATGTCAACGGTGAGCAAATAGTCGCAGGCGTGGGTGCCGTCTTCGATGACTTCGCAGAAAAATTCGGCGTCGAATCGTTTGCCCATGGTGCGGCCGTAGTGGTCGGTGAAGCCCATTACTACGGTGTGGATGGTGCCGTCGGCTACGGAAACTTGGAGTTCGTCGGGGGTCATGGCGTTTTATCCTACGGCTAATGTGCCGTTACAGGCTGCGGTGAACACTTGGGCGGCAAATTCGGGGGTGCAAGGCAGCGGGTTGGTGCCCGCTGAGGGGTCTACGGCGGCCGCGGCAGAAATGGCGTCTACGGCGTTGGCGTCTACGCCGAGGTCCACCAAAGTGTGGGGCACGTCGAGGGCGGACCGCAGAGCCAAGAGGTGTTCCATGAACCCGTCGAAGCCGCCGGTGATGCCTGCGTAGGCGGCTAGGGACGCTATTTTTTCTTCTATGGCGGGTCGGTTGACTTCTAATACGTAGGGCATCACTACGGCGTTGGTCATGCCGTGGTGGGTGTCAAAGGTGGCGCCGATGGGGTGCGCTAAGGCGTGCATGGCTCCTAAACCTTTTTGGAAGGCCACGGCTCCCATGGCGGCGGCGGCCAGCATGGCGGTGCGGCTGTCGAGGTCTTCGGGGTTGGCGGCGACGCGGGGCAGGTGTTCGAGCACCAGGCGGCTGCCTTCGAGGCCGATGCCGTGAGCCATGGGGTGAAAGGTGGGGGCGCTTATCGCTTCGAGGGAATGCGAGAGTGCGTCGAGGCCGGTGCCGACGGTGAGCATGCGGGGTAGTCCGACCGTTAGTTCGGGGTCGCAGATGACTGCTTTGGGTAGCAATGCCGGGTGGAAGACAATGACTTTGCGGCCTTGAGTTTCGTTGATGACTACCCCGGCGCGTCCTACTTCGGACCCGGTGCCCGCGGTGGTGGGTACCGCTACTACTGGTGCGATGAGTTCCGCGTCGGCTCGAGTCCACCAGTCGTCGATGTCTTCGAAGTCCCAGAGGGGGCGGGTTTGGCCCGCCATGAGGGCCACTAATTTGCCAACGTCTAGGGCTGAACCACCGCCCAAGGCCACTACTCCGTTGTGGTCGCCACTTTTGTAGGCCGCTACGCCGGCGTCCACGTTGGCCCCCACGGGGTTGGCCCGGACATCGGTGAACACCCCGGCGGTTATCCCGTCGGCGGCCAGTGCTGCTTGGACCACGCCTAAGAGGGGTAGTTGGGCAATCCCGGGGTCGGTGACGATGAGTGGCCGGGTCATGCCAGCCGCTACACAGGCTTGGGGTAGTTCGCTAATGCGGCCCGCACCGATGCGTATTTGGGTGGGGAAACCCCAGGTTGCGTTAAGTTCAGTCATCCCCAAACGGTACCGGAGATAACTCGCCTACACGTAGTCGATGTATTGTTCGAGGTTGCGTACTGGTGTCGACAGGGCGTCTTTGCGAAACGGCGCACCGAGTTCTTTGGTGCACATGATTTCGATGACCGTGGTGACTCCGTCGTTCATTTGTGCTTCTATGGCTGCGGTGAGTGCGGGGCCTACTTCTTCAAGTTCGTTGACCCGTACGCCTTGGGCACCCATGGCTCGGGCGATTTCTGAGTAGTCTTCGCCGCCGTCGAGTTCTCCGGCTACGAAACGGCGACCGTAGAAGTCCACTTGATTTTTCTTTTCGGCGCCCCATTGGCGGTTGTGAAATACCACGGCGGTCACGGGAATGTCGTGGCGTACGGCGGTCATTAGTTCGCTCATGCTCATGGCCCAAGCTCCGTCGCCGGCGTAAGAAATGGCGGGGCGGTCGGGGGCGGCTGCTTTGGCGCCGATGATGGTGGGTAGGGCGTAGCCGCAGTTGCCCCAACTCATGGCGGCAAAGAAGGAGCGTGGTTCTTCGAAGCGCAGGTAACTGTTGGCTACCGAGTTGATGTTGCCAATGTCGGTGGACACCATGGCTCGGGCTGGCATGGCTTTTTCAAGTTCACGCAATACTTGGCGGGGGTGCAGCCAGTTGTCTGGTTCGTCGATGGCTTCTTTAATCATTTCGATGCTGAAGTCATCAGTTTCATGGGTCCAGTCGTCGAGTTCGGCTTCCCATGTTTCTTTTTCTTGGGCGGTGCGGGCAGCGCGTTCTTCTCGGGTGGCGTCGCAGGCCAACGTGCGGTCGGCTAAGCGATCGGTTAGTGCTCGGGCCGAGGCACCGGCGTCGCCGCAGATACCGACGGAGATTTTCTTTACCAGGCCCAGCATTTTTTGGTCGGCGTCCACTTGGATGATTTTGGCGTTGGCGGGCCAGTAGTCCATGTCGTGTTGGGGCAGGGTGCCGAAGGGGCCTAAGCGGGTACCGAGGGCCAGTACTACGTCGGCTTGGGCAATGAGTTTCATGGCGGCTTTGGAGCCTTGGTAGCCGAGAGGGCCACACCATTGTGGGTGGCTGGCGGGGAAGGAGTCGTTGTGGAGGTAACTGTTTACAACTGGGCAACCGAGGCGTTCGGCCAGCGCTATGGCGTCGTCCATGGCATCGCCCATCACTACCCCGCCGCCAGAAATAAGTACCGGGAATTCTGCTTGGGCCAAAAGGTCGGCGGCTTCGTTGAGGGTGCGTTCGCCGCCGGGGCCACGATCGAGGCGCATGGGTTCGGCGATTTCTACATCAATGTCGCCGTAGAAGCGGTCGCGGGGAATGTTGAGTTGGGTGGGGCCCATTTCTGACATGGCCCGGTCGAAGCAGCGGGCGGTTATTTCGGCCATGCGGTGTTCGTTGTTGATGTGGCCTTGGTATTTGGTGAATTCTTGAAACATGGGGAGTTGGTTGGCTTCTTGGAAGCCGCCCAGGCCGATGCCCATGGTGCCGGTTTCGGGGGTGACGATAACTACCGGGCTGTGGGCCCAGAAGGCGGCGGCGATGGCCGTAACGCAGTTGGAGATGCCGGGGCCGTTTTGGCCGACCACTACACCGTGGCGGCCGCTTACTCGGGCGTAGCCGTCTGCCATGTGGGCGGCGCCTTGTTCGTGCACTACGGGGACGAGGCGAATGCCAGCGGGGGCAAAAATGTCCATGGCGTCCATGAAAGCTGAACCCATGATGCCAAAGGTGGTGTCAACGCCGTTTGCCACCATGGTCTCGACGAAGGCTTCGCTGGGGGTCATTTTGGTCATGGGTTTCTCCGAGGTTGATCAACTATGTTGGCAAATCGCCGTAAGTGAGAGACTATAACGTTTTCGTGAGGATATCTAGTCCTAGTTTTTCTAAGGCCTCAAGGCACGCTTCGAGGTCACTCAAAGCCACCGATTCGTCAGGCTTATGGGCCACCTCAATGTCACCTGGCCCCCACACCACTGCCGGCACCCCCGCTGCTTGAAAAAGCCCTGCTTCGGTTCCGTAAGACACCACCTCAACCGGGTTTTCCCCCAACAACTCCCCCATAAGCAACAAAGCGGGGGAACCCTCGGCGAACTCCAACCCGCGCACCTCGCACACTGTTTCAGTTTCTATGGCCGCCTCAGGGTGCGTCTGACGCATCTCAGCCACCAATACTTCTGTAGCGGCCGCCAGTTCGGTACGCACAAAGTCGGCATCAGAATCTTGGATAGGGCGCATTTCCCACTCCACCACGCAGTCTCCGGCCACCGTGCAGCGGGCTATACCCCCAGAAATAACCCCCGCGTTTACCGTGCTCGAGGGCGGATGATAAGGGCTGTCGGTTGGTGCCAAGGCCGGCAAGGCTGCACCAAGTTCAAGAAGTCGAGCAATAAAGCGCACCGCATAATGCACGGCGCTGACTGCTTCGTCGGGCAGTGAACTATGGCCATTTATTCCGGTAAAGGTGGTGGTGTATTCAAAGCACCCTTTATGAGCACCAACCACTCGGAGGCCGGTTGGCTCACCAATGATGACCGCCGCTGGGGTGGGCCCGTTGCGCACCAATTCTTCTAAAAGGATGGGTGCCCCATGAAAGCCGTCTTCTTCGTCGAAGGTCAAAGCAATGTGCAGCGGTCGTTTTAGGTCCAATGCCGCATAGCGAGGCGCCATAGCCAACACGCAAGCAATAAACCCTTTCATGTCGGCCGTACCTCGCCCGTAAACACGGCCTTGGCGATAGTCGGTAGTAAACGGTGGGGTGGCCCAGTCGGCGGGGTCTACCGGCACCACGTCACTGTGCCCAGAGAGCACTATCCCTCCGTTGCCTTCTGGCCCCAAAGTGGCGAAGAGGTTTGCCTTGGTTTGGTCTGGGCTGTGCGTCAAGGTAAGGCGCGCCCCCAAAGGTTCAAGGTAGTTCACCACATAATCAATGAGATCCAAATTGGGGGTCAAAGCCACCGACTCAAAAGCGATCAAGTCATCAAGAATTTTTAGCGTGTCGTCCAGCATGGCTATTTCACAAAGAGTTTGCGCGGCAGGTCGGCAAACACTTCAGGGGCCCCTTCAGCAGAGACGGCGAAACTTTCGGTTATTTCTAGCCCCCAGTCGTCCATCCAGATACCGGGCATGAAATGAAAAGTCATGCCCGGTTTCAAAATGGATTCGTCGGTACCCCGTAATGAAATGGTGCGCTCTCCCCAGTCGGGTGGGTAACTCAAACCAATGGGGTAACCGCAGCGGGCGTCGCGCTCAATGCCGGCTTTGGCTAACTCGTCGTGTAGGGCATTCGCTATATCGCATGCCCGGTTGCCGGGTAGAGCGACTGCTAGCCCGGCTTCTAGCCCTGACACCAGCGCTTTTTCAGCTTCGACCATTTTTTGCGGCGGCGTACCCAAATACACCGACCGACACAGCGGCACGTGGTAGCGGCGGTGGCAGCCGGCCAATTCAAAAAAGGTCCCCGCCTCGTTTTCGAACGGTTTGTCGTTCCAGGTGAGGTGCGCTGCCGAAGCGTCAGCCCCAGTGGGCATGAGCGGAACCATGGCCGGGTAGTCGCCGCCAAATTCATCGGTGCCAGAGATTGCTGTGTGGTACACCTCAGCCACCAAATCGTTTTTTCGTAATCCAGGCTCAACCAGTTCAAGAATTCGGTTATGCATATTTTCGACAATGGTGGCAGCGCGACGCATATAAACCAGTTCTTGCGCCGACTTCACGGCCCGTTGCCAGTTAATAAGCGCCGTAGCGTCAACCACGGTGGCTTCGGGCAAACCAGCCAACAAATGGCCATGGGAAGCCGCCGAATAATAGTAATTGTCAAGTTCCACCCCAATGGTGGCCTGACTAAAACGAGAGGCGACCAATAAGGCCGCCAAGTGTTGGAAAGCGTGGCGTTCGGTGGACATCACGTGATCGTCGGAGTAAGCCACGATGTGACGTTCGTCCATGTAGACAGTGCGGAGTGCCCCTTTGGCGTCCATGCCTCGACCCCACCAGATGGGGTCATCGTCGAGGGTAACGATGACGGCTTGGGGCGTATAAAAAGACCAGCCGTCGTACCCGGTTAGCCAAGACATGTTGGAAGGGTCCGTGGTTACCACCACATCAAGGCCGTGGTTTTCCATGGACTGGCGTACCTTGGTTAACCGAGCGGCGTACTCTTCTCGGCTAAAATTTAGTTCAACATCTGGCATCGCTCTACCCCTTCGGCCTTTACCGGCAATCATGGCAACGTAGTGCATCCCCGTCAATATCGCCAGCAAAGACAAATATTCCGGTCAAACCAACCCGCGCTGACCTTCGTGCTTTTTACCTTTGTTGCACTTGTGCCCTCGGGATTGGTAACTCTGTGCGAGGACAGGCCTTGCGTGTCGTCTAACCAAGCCATGTTGTGGCATTGTTTACGCTTGGCCGGCATAGATGACCGGCTTGAGGGTTTAGGCGTTTTGTTTCGGGAGCATTGATGAGCGGTTGGCAATTTTGGATAGATCGAGGCGGGACCTTTACCGATGTGGTAGCGCGCCGCCCCGATGGCACCACGGTGACTCATAAGTTGTTGTCGGAAAATCCTCGTCATTATGACGATGCGGCTATTGCTGGCATTCGCCATTTGTTGGGTGTAGGCCACGGCGAACCCTTGCCCGCCGAAGCCATTGATGCCGTAAAAATGGGTACCACGGTAGCCACCAATGCCTTGTTGGAACGCCAAGGTGAGCCCACTGTTTTGTTTACCACCAAGGGCTTTGCTGATGCCCTGCGTATCGGTTACCAAGCGCGGCCTGAGTTGTTTGCCTTAGACATTGTTTTACCCGAAATGCTTTACCAAGAAGTTGTTGAAGTTGATGAGCGGGTGACGGCTCAGGGCGAGGTTCTTACGGCCCTTGATTTAGCTGCAGCACGTGTTGCCCTGCAAGCCGCCCAAGATGCTGGCTTTGACTCAATAGCTATTGCTTTGTTGCATGGCTATCGCTACACCGAACACGAAGCGGCGCTTGGAGCTTTGGCTCGCCAATTGGGCTTTAGTCAGGTGTCGGTTAGCCACGAGGTGAGCCCGTTGATGAAGCTGGTTTCTCGAGGCGACACCACGGTGGTCGATGCTTACTTGTCCCCCATTTTGCGTCGTTACGTCAACCAAGTTGATAGCCAACTGCGTCCCGATGGGCAAGGGCCGCGGCTCATGTTTATGCAGTCCAACGGTGGCCTGACCGATGCTCACCATTTTCAAGGCAAAGATGCTTTGCTTTCTGGGCCGGCGGGTGGTGTGGTGGGCATGGTGCGTACCGCTGAAGCAGCGGGTTTTGATCGACTGATCGGTTTCGACATGGGCGGTACTTCCACCGACGTGTCGCATTACGCCGGTGAGCTTGAGCGCACTCATGAAACGCAGGTGGCGGGGGTGCGGGTGCGGGCTCCCATGATTCACATTCATACGGTGGCCGCGGGTGGCGGGTCGATTCTGCATTTTGATGGGGCGCGCTTGCGGGTGGGCCCCGATTCGGCGGGTGCCGACCCGGGCCCGGCTTGTTACGGCAACGGCGGCCCGTTGGCTATCACCGATGCCAACGTATTGTTGGGTCGTTTGCGCCCAGAGTTTTTCCCACAAGTTTTTGGCCCGCAAGGCGACCAGCCTTTAGATGTCGCCACGGTGCGTCAACAATTTGATGCTTTGGCCGACACTATTTCTGCTGCTTCTGGGGTGAGGCAAACCCCTGAGTCCATTGCCGAGGGTTTTCTTTCTATTGCCGTAGAAAACATGGCTAATGCCATTAAGAAAATCTCTGTGCAGCGGGGCTATGACATCACTTCGTACACCTTGGTTTGTTTTGGTGGGGCGGGCGGGCAGCACGCTGGACTGGTGGCTGATCGTCTGGGTATTTCTCGTATTCACCTGCACCCTCATGCCGGGGTGCTTTCGGCTTTAGGTATTGGGTTGGCCGATATACGCCAGGTGGTTGACGGCTCGGTTGAAGCCAATTTGGATCATGATCTTTTAGCCGGTTTGGCTGCCCGTTGGGCACAAATGGAAGCTGATGGTCGGGCCACGGTGGCTAGCCAGGGGGTTGCCGAGGATCGCATTTCTGCGGTACGTCGTCTGGGTTTGCGTTACGCCGGTTCGGATACTGCGTTGTCGGTGGATGCTGGTTCGGTGGCCGAGGTGCAGGCCGCTTTTGAAGAGCAGCATCGGGCCCGTTTTGGTTTTATTTCGCCCGAAAAAACTCTCGTCGTAGAGTCCATGCAGGTGGAGACCGTGGGGGCCACCGATGCTGTGGACTTGGTGCCGGAGGCTGCTGCTCCCGGAGCCGGCCAGCAAGGAGTGTTCTCCACAGTCATGGCGAGCCAAAGCCGTGACACGGTGTTTGTTGATCGTTCTTCGTTGACTCCAGGGCAGCCTTTGGCTGGCCCGGCCGTGTTGTTAGAAGAAACCGGCACCACCGTGGTCGAACCGGGATGGGCCGCTACTGCGCAAACCAACGGCGACTTAGTGCTTGAAAGAGTAGAGGCGCTACCCGCTCAGGTAGCGGTGGGCACCACCGTTGACCCCGTGCAGTTGGAGATCTTCAACAACTTATTTATGAACATCGCCGAGCAAATGGGGGTGGTGTTAGAGAACACGGCGGCTTCGGTCAACATTAAGGAACGGCTGGATTTTTCGTGCGCCATTTTTGACCCCAGCGGCGAGTTGATCGCCAACGCCCCGCATATGCCGGTGCATTTGGGTTCAATGAGTGAATCCATTAAGTCAATTATTCGCCAGAACCCGCACATGAACCCGGGCGATGTGTACGTGATGAACGCTCCGTACAACGGCGGCACCCATCTGCCTGATATTACGGTGATTAAGCCGGTGTTTAACGATGCGGAAACCGAAGTGATTTTTTATGTTGCTTCGCGGGGCCACCATGCGGATGTGGGTGGCCGGGTGCCCGGGTCGGCCCCGGCGGATTCCACCACGGTGGACGAAGAGGGCGTGTTGATCGACAACTTGTTGCTGGTTTCGCAAGGTCGTTTTCTTTATGACGAGATTCATGCCGTGTTAACGGGTGGCCGTTGGCCGGCTCGTAACGCAGAGCAAAACATTGCCGATTTACAAGCCCAGGTGGCGGCTTGCGAAAAAGGCACCACCGAGTTGCGGCAGGTCATCGACCATTACAGCCTCGAGGTGGTGCACGCCTATATGGGCCATGTCAAAGATAACGCCGAAGAGTCGGTACGGCGAGTTATTGATGCCTTGACCGATTCGTCGTTTACTTACCGAATGGATGATGGCCATCAGGTTTCGGTGACCATTACCGTGGACCACGCTGACCGTTCGGCCTGTATTGATTTCACTGGTACCAGCGACACGCACCCCGGCAACTTCAATGCTCCTTCTTCTATTGCCCATGCGGCGGTGCTTTATGTGTTTCGCTGTTTGGTCAACGATGACATTCCTTTGAACGCCGGGTGCATGAAGCCTTTGCAGGTGGTTTTGCCTGATGAGTCGATGATTAACCCGTCGTACCCGGCGGCCGTGATTGCCGGCAATGTTGAAACCAGCCAGGTGGTGGTGGACACTTTATTTGGGGCGGTCGGGGTGTTGGCTGCGCCACAGGGGACGATGAATAACTTTATTTGGGGCAACGACGACTACCAAAACTATGAAACCATTTGTGGCGGTTCAGGGGCCACTGCTCGGGCCGATGGCTGCGATGCGGTCCATACCCATATGACGAACTCTCGGTTAACCGACCCGGAAGTTTTGGAGTGGCGTTTTCCGGTGAGACTTGAAACTTTTCATATCCGGCGAGGGTCTGGCGGGGCGGGAAAGCACCGGGGCGGCGACGGCACGGTGCGTCGAGTGTTTTTTGAAGAAGCCATGGAGGTCAACGTGTTGTCGGGTCATCGGGTGGTGCCGCCTTACGGGGTGGATGGCGGGTTGCCGGGGGCGGTGGGTCACACCCGGTTGATTGCTGCCGATGGCACGATCACCGAGTTTGGGGCCAGTGCTCAAACCAACGTGGTAACGGGCGATCGTATAGAAATAGAAACCCCGGGTGGCGGCGGTTTCGGCTCGCCGAGTTAGCCGTCGATGATGTTGTGGTCCGGGCCGTAGGGGAAGCCGGTAATATTTTCGGCATCTTGGTCGCCGATAATCAAAATGTCGTGTTCGCGGTAACCGCCGGCGCCGGGTTGGCCGTCGGGGATAGCGATCATGGGTTCCATGGAAACCACCATGCCGGGTTCCAGTATTGTTTCTACGTCTTCGCGTAGTTCTACCCCGGCTTCTCGGCCGTAGTAGTGGCTGAGCACCCCGAAGCTGTGGCCGTAACCAAATGAGCGGTATTGCAGCAGGTCGTAACTGCGGTAAATGTCGTTGAGTTCGGCGGCAATGTCGCAGCAGCGGGCGCCGGGCACAATGAGTTCGAGACCCCGTTCGTGCACTTCGACGTTTATTTCCCAGAGTCGAAGGTGTTCGTCGCTGGTCACGTGGTCGCAAAACAGGGTGCGTTCCAGCGCCGTGTAGTAACCGAAGATCATGGGGAAGGTATTGATAGACAATATGTCACCCGATTCAATCAGTTTGTTGGTGACCGGGTTGTGGGCGCCATCGGTGTTGATGCCCGATTGGAACCAGGTCCACGTGTCCATGAGTTCTACAAAGGGGAAACTTTGGGAGATCTCGCGCACCATGGCTTGGGTGGTAGCGAGGGCTACTTCGTGTTCGGGCACCCCGGCGGCCACTGCTTCTACGCAGGCGGCGGCGCCCAGATCGCAGATGCGGGTGCCGTGGCGAATCAGGTCGTGTTCTTCGGGGGATTTAATGGTGCGCATCCACATGGTGGCGGCGCCTATGTCGACCAGTTCTACGCCGTCGAGTTCAGTTTGTAGGGCTTGGAATTGTTCCACGCTGAGGTGGTCGAACTCGACGCCTAAGCGTTTGGCGCCTTTGAGTAGTGAGCGCACTGCTTGGTAGTAGTTGTCTCGTCGCCAGTCGGAGTACACCACGTTGTCGCCGTGGGTGCGTCGCCATGGTTGGCCGCCGTCGATGCCTGCAGAAATGGTGGTGGCCGCTTGAGCGTCGATGACCATGCCGTATTTACGCCCGAAGTAGCAGTACAGCCAACCGGAGTAGTAGCAGATGTTGTGAAAAGAGGTCAGCAGACAGGCATCAATATTTTCGGCGTCAAGGTGAGCACGTAATGCGTTTTGTCGACGGTCCATTTCGGCGGCCGAAAACGGTGACCATTCTTTTTCTCCCCACGCCCATCGGGTGACGTGGACCATGTCGTCGGTGTTTGGTTGCTTCATGCGGTTCCTCTCGTTCTTATTTGGTGCAGATTAGCAAGGGTTTTGCCTGTCTTGGATTTTTCTCCTTCTGGTTCGTGCCCTAGAGTGAGGCCATGGTTTCTTTGTTGCCGGTGGGGCGCCCCCAAGATTTGGATAACCGCCACCGGGCTGCCCTGTTTGCTCGGGTCGAGGAGCAAACCTTTGACATAGTAGTGGTCGGCGGGGGCATTACCGGGGCCGGTATTGCTCGGTCGGCAGCCAGCCGGGGGCTTTCGGTGGCTTTGGTGGAGGCCCAAGATTTAGCGTCGGGCACCAGCAGTCGGAGTTCCAAGATGATTCACGGCGGGGTGCGTTATTTGGCCCAGGGCGATTTGGGCTTGGTCCGTGAGGCGGCTCAAGAGCGTCAGGTGTTGCGCCGGGTGGCTCCGCATTTAACACGGCGTATCGGTTTTTTGTTACCTACCCGTTCGGCGGCTGGGCAGGCCAAGTTTCGTAGCGCCATGTGGACCTTTGAGAAACTGGGCAAGGTACCGAACGAAGATCACCATGAAGTGTGGAGCCTTGATGACCTTCACCAGCAAGAACCTTTGGCGGCTATTGAGGGCAGCAATGGGGCGGTGCGGTATTTTGAGTTCGTTACCGATGATGCCCGGTTGACGCTGGCTAATGCTCGGTCAGCGGCCCGAGACGGAGCCTTGATTCTTACTTACGCTCCGGCCGTTGAGTTTTTGCAAGAAAATGGCCGGGTGGTCGGCGTGCGGGTAGAGGGTGCGCTGCCTCAAGAATCTTTGGCGGCCACGTTGCGGGCTCGGGTAGTTATTAACGCTGCTGGCCCTTGGGTTGATGCGGTGCGGGCTTTAGAAGATCCTGCGCAGGCCCCGCGTTTGACTTTGACCAAAGGTATCCATTTGGTGGTGCCTCATGAAAGGTTGCCGCTCAACAACACGGTTTTGATGACCACCACCGATAAGCGCAGTGTGTTTGCTGTGCCTCGAGGGGCGGTTACTTATTTGGGCACCACTGACACTTTTTATGCCGAAAATAACCGCTGGCCTGAGGTAACCGCGGAAGATGTGGATTACCTTTTGGCGGCCGCCAACCGTAGTTTTACCGGCCCGCCGCTTCAGCGTTCTGAGGTCATCGGTAGTTGGGCCGGGTTACGGCCGTTGATCGCCGAGGCCGGTAAGAAGCCTTCGGAGATTTCTCGCCGTAACGAACTGTGGACCGGCCCCGGTGGGGTGTTGACCATGGCCGGCGGCAAGTTGACTGCTTATCGTTCTATGGCAGAGCGGGTAGTTGACCAGGTGGTGGAAACCTTGGGGGTGACTGCTCGCCCCGACGACACCGACCAGCAGTCCTTAGTGGGTGGCGATGTAGCGATCGCTGAGCGGAACCGCTGGCTTGACCTCTACGGCGATGAAGCCGCCGCGGTACTTAACGATGGCGGCGATGTGGCCGCTGAGGTGCGCCAAGCGGTGCTGCGTGAAGGTGCTGTCCGGTTGGAAGATTTTTGGGTACGTCGGGTGCCTCGAGCTTTTTTTGCTTTGGATGGCGGGCAAAGCATCCTGGCATCAGCGGCAGCCGAGATGGGCCGCTTGCTGGGTTGGTCTGGTGAACGCCTTGACCAGGAACTAGATACTTGCCTTCAACGTCACACCGCCGACCATGCTTTGTTCACCGATTCTTTACCCACCGACTAAGGACTCCCATGCTTGATTCTTCGCTTATAACTTCGCTCACCGACTTGTTGGGCGCCGACCAGGTGCTAACTAGCGATGAGCAGGTAGCCGACCGGCGCCATGATTACTGGGTGCTTAGCCATCTGCGCTCTTGGGCCGGGGTTTTTGCGGGCCGCCCGGGTGCGGTGGTGCGGCCCCAAAGCACTCAAGAGGTGCAGGCCATCATGCGTTTGGCCAGCAAAACCAACACTGCGGTGGTTCCTTTTGGTTTGGGCAGCGGGGTGTGCGGCGGGGTGCAACCAGACCAAAGCGTGTTGTTGCTTGACCTCTCGATGCTCAACCAAATTCATGCCATAGATAAGGTTAATTTGACCGCTACTTTTGCTGCGGGGGTCAACGGTTTGGTGGCTGAAGAGGCCGTGGCCGCTAAGGGACTTACCATTGGGCATTGGCCACAGTCCATTGCCGTGAGCACGGTAGGCGGTTGGGTTTCTACCCGTGCGGCGGGCCAGTTTTCTACCGCTTACGGAAACATCGAAGACATGGTGTATTCCCTTGAGGTGGTGTTGCCCAGCGGCGAGTTGGTGACTTTGGGTTGTGCGCCACGAGCGGCCGCCGGGCCCGATTTGCGGCATTTGTTTTTAGGGGCCGAAGGCACCATGGGGGTAGTAACCCAAGTAACTTTGGCTTTGCATCGCCAAGCTGAGCAGCGCACTTACCGGGTGTTTCATACCCCGTCTATGGCGGCGGGCCTAGAAGCCCAACGGCTGATTATGCAAGCCGGGTGGATGCCGCCGGTGGTTCGCCAATACGACGCTCGAGAGACCCGACGCAACTTCAAAGAATGGTCGGTTAAAGGCGACGGCATGTTGATGATGGTTCATGAGGGGCCGGTGGGTCGGGTAGCCGCTGAGGTGGAGGCCGTTGATGTGCTGGCTGCTCAGTGCGGCTTGACTCGGGCCGATGACCAAGTGGCTGCACATTGGATGGAAAACCGTAACCATGTGCCTTCTTGGACAGAGCTTTTTGACCAAGACTTGGTGGTGGACACCATTGAGATTTCGGGATCGTGGTCAAATATTGAGCTTATTTATGATCAATCCATTGCTGACGTGTCGGCAGTGGAGGGCGTGGTGGCGGTATCTGCTCATAGTTCGCATGCTTATCGCACTGGGGTGAATTTGTATTTCACTTTTGCTGGGCTCAGCGACGACCCTCAGGTTTTGGAAAACATTTACTTGGCTTGCTGGCATGCGGTGATGGAAGCTACGGCGGCTCATGGCGGTGGGGTGGCGCATCATCACGGCATTGGTCGGGTGCGCAAGCCTTACCTGGTACACGATTTAGGCGAAGCCGGGGTGGCCTTGTTGCGAACCGTCAAAAATGCTGTTGATCCGGAGGGGTTAATGAACCCCGGCAACTTAGTACCCGATGCCTGAGTTGCTGCTGGGCCTCGATGTAGGCACGTCGAGCGCCCGGGCCATGGTGTTCACCCCTGCTGGGGTATCGCTGGGGGCGGCGCAAGTGGGTTTGGTGAGCAGCCACCCGGAGCCGGGTCGGGTGGAACAAGATGCCGCCGTGGTGTGGGAGGTCGTCCAACAGGTTCAAAAACGAGCCTTGGCGGCGGCCGGTTGCGCCCCAAATGATTTGGCGTCGGTAGGGGTGGCCACGCAGCGTTCCAGCGTGGTTATTTGGGAGCGGGCTTCGGGCCACCCAGTGGCGCCCATGGTGGTGTGGAACGATCTTCGGGGTGACGAGCGGGCAGCCCAATTGCAGGCTGAGGGTTTTCCGGTGATGAACATTACTGCTGCCGCCAAACTTGAGGGGGTGCTTGCTGCCCTTCCCGATGGGCGGCAACGGGCCCATGCTGGGGAGTTGGCGTGGGGAACCTTGGAGAGTTACTTGGTCTACCGGTTAACGGGCGGGAAGCGCCACATCACCGACCGATCGTGCGCTTGGTCGACGGCTTACTTAGATTTTTTTAACCCCACCCAGTGGAACGAAGCGCTCATCGCCCATCAAGGGTTACCGCTGGAGTTTTTCCCTACGCTTTGTGACACCACCGGGTTTTTGGGGGTTACCGAGGCCAAGACTTTCGGGGCGGCAGTGCCAATTGGTGCGGTGGTGGCCGACCAGCAGGCGGGCATGTTTGCCCATCAAGCCCTAGAGCAGGGGCGGTGGAAAGCCACTTTTGGTACCTCGGGGGTATTAATGGTAGCTACTGGTCAACACCTCGATACGTCTTCGGGTTTGGTGCCTATGGCTTTGGCGGGTTGGGGCGACAAAACTTTGTTGGCGGCGGAGGGCATGGTTCGGAGTGCGGGTGAAATGCTGCCTTGGGCGGTAAGTCAAGGGTTTGCTCCTTCTGTTGAAGAGCTCTGTTTGCAGGCTGGCCAAACACCCGATGCGGGCGGGGTAAGCGTGTTGCCTGCTTTGCACGGGTTAGGTACGCCGCATAACAATCCAACAGCATCGGTGGCGGTGCGGGGCCGTTCAGCGACCACCACGGCAGCCCACTTGGCGCGTGCAGTGTTGGAGGGGGTAGCCCTTCGCATGGCCGAGATCGTACATCTTGCCGCCACCCACCACCCCATAGGCCCCACCACCGCGTTGCCTGTTGATGGGGGCCTTACCCGCAGCGATGTGTTTTGCCAAATATTGGCTGACTTGTTGGCTCGACCGGTAACGCGCCGCCACCAGGTAGAGGCCACCGCTTGGGGAGCGGCACGAGCCGGTGCTCAAGGCGTGGGAGTGGAAACATCTGACTCGACTGATTTTTGCCAACGGTTTAACCCGACGTTAACCCCAACCGAAGCAAGGCAGCGGCTCCACCAGTGGCAGGCTCAAACCTTAAATTTTTCTCAAAAGAAAGATAAATCATGACCAACTCCATTCCGTCTAGTTTTACTCACAACGATGCGCTGGTGGTTACCGGCCCACAAGGGCAACGGGCCCATAAGCAGCAGTTTGCTCACCTGACTCGCCTTAAGGAACATCTTTATACAGTTGCTGATGGGGTGTGGTGTGTGGTGGGCAATGGCTTGTCGAACCAGACGTTCGTTGAGGGCCCCGAGGGCCTCATTGTTATTGACACCGGTGAGTCAGTAGAAGAAATGGAGGCGGCCTTGCAGGCCGTGCGGGTTTACACTTCGGCGCCGGTGGTGGCGGTTATTTACACGCATTACCACTATTGCAGCGGCACCCAAGCCGTTGTTGATGAAGCGGGTGGCGAGGTGCCGATTTGGGCGCACCATGGGGTGGCCGGCAACTTACAGGCCAGAGGGGCTGAGGTAGGACCGACCGCCGGACGGGGGTTGGTTCATCAGTTCGCCATGATGCTGCCCACCGAAGGGCCTGATGGTGTTACCCATGTGGGGTTGGGGCTTCATTATCGTCGGGCTGAACACGCTCCTTTTACCCCCGGGTTTCTTGCGCCAACTGAGGAAATTACTGAGGCTACGTCAACCACCATCGCTGGTTTGCGCGTTGAGTTAACGCTGGCTCCTTCGGATGCTGACGACAACATCACTATTTTCTTTCCCGACCTTTCAGTGTGTGTCAACAACTTGGTCTGGCCGGCTTTATTTAATGTGTTTGCTATTCGGGGTGAGGCTTACCGTGACCCACAAGTTTTGGTTAGGGGCCTTGATGAGATTTTGGGTTTGGGGGCGGAGCATCTAGTGGGGGCCCATGGCCCGCCGTTGAGTGGCGCAGATGAGATTGCCGCCGGGGTAACCGACGCGCGTGATGCTCTGCAGTTTCTTTGGGATCAAACGGTGCGGGGGGTCAATAAGGGTCTTACTCAAGGTGAGTTGATTTCTTTTGTTCAGTTGCCGCAACGTTTTGATCGGTCGTTTCTTACCCACCAGAACTATGGCTTGGTTGAGCACCATGTGCGGCAAATTTCTACTGGGTTGATCGGCTGGTTTGATGGCGACGAGGCTTCTTTGTTTCCGCTTCCCACGTTGGAGCGTTGTCGTCGACTCATTAAAGGTTTTGGCGGTCGAGTTGAAGTAATTCAGCAAGCACAGGCAGCTCTTGAGGGTCACGACCTTCGATGGGCGTTAGAACTGGCTTCTTGGCTGGTGCGCAGCGAAGAAGAAGCGGGAACCGGCCGGGCCGATGGGGGTTCAACCACTGAACGGGCGTTACTGGCTGCGGTGTTACGGGCCTTGGGGCAGCGATCCACTTCGGCCAACATTCGAAATTGGTGCCTTACTCGTGCTTTGGAGTTAGATGACCAACTTGATTTGTCTCGTTTTCGGAAACACCGGTTTGGGCATCGGCAAGTGCTCGCCGGAGATCCGGTTTCGTTTATTCACAGTTTGCGGGTGTTGCTTGATCCTTCTTCGGCAGAAAACACAGATGGCCACTTACGGTGGTGCATCACCGATGGGCCAACAACAGGTTTACGCATTCGAGGCCAGGTTGCGGTGCCTACTGACGGGAAGGGAGCCGACTTGGAGATTGTTTTGACTCATGCCGCCTTGGCTGATCTTTTCTCGGGTCGTATCGTTTTCTCTGAGGCTGTTGCATCGGAGGTAGTTGCGGTCAACGGCGATTTAACCTCGGTTAAGAAACTGTTGGCCTGTTTTGAACACTCGGCCTTACGCGGTTAATCATCCATGCGGGTGTGTACTGCCCACAATTCAGGAAGTAGCGCTGACCGGGCGGGGCAAGCCGTCTCCCATCGGGTTCGTAGAGGCTTCCTCCGCAAAGGTTTCTATACTTAACCGATCGTTGATCTCCTTCATTCACCAACCTGATTGGACGCCCTGTGACTGCCATCTCGCATCTTTCCCCTCCGTTAACTTTGTTGGATTTCATTCCGCGTTCTCGTCTCCGTGATCTCCTCGCAGTTTCTAGCTTTGCTTTATTCACGGCTGCTGCGGCACAAATCACTATTCCATTAGGTTTCACCCCCGTTCCGCTCACCGGTCAAACTCTGGTGGTGTTGTTGGCGGGCGGTGTTCTCGGCGCAAAACTTGGTGCCGCTGCGCAAGGCCTCTACGTCATTTTGGGAGCTGTGGGCCTTCCTTTCTATGCCGGTGGTCAGGGGGGTTGGGAAGCAGCGACCGGGTCGACCGCCGGTTACCTTGTCGGCTTCGTGATGGCCGCCTTTGTGGTGGGTGCCATGGCGGAGCGTGGACATGACAGGAATCTTGTTACTTCGCTTCCTGCCTTTTTGGCGGGCAGCATCATCATCTACGGTATGGGGGCTTCTTGGCTTGCCTACCGCCTCAACATTCCGCTCACTGCGGGGGTTGGCGAACCTAGTGCCATTGCTTATGGCGTCGCCCCATTTTTGGTGGGCGATCTGTTGAAGGTTGCGGCCGCCGGTGTGTTACTGCCGGGAATTTGGCGCTTTACCACACGCTAAATTTTTATATTGCCTCTACCCCATGCGGGTGCGAATGGCCCAGAGTTCCGGAAAGTAACGCAGGTCGGCGGTGTGTTTGAGCCATTCCACGCCTGCTGACCCGCCGGTGCCGGGCTTGTAGCCAATGGTGCGTGCTACTAACACGTAATGACGCCAGCGGTATTGTGAGATGAGGTCATCAAGTTGAACCAGGCTTTCCCCGACCTGGTAAAAAGTGTTGGCGGTGGAAGGGTCTTGGTAAATATCAAACCACGCTTGCTCAACGGTGTCGTCTGCTTGGTAAGGCTCTGTCCAGTCATGATTTAAGGCCTGGGCAGAGATGCTGCTTCCCTGACGGGCCAGAAGGGCAATGATTTCGTCATAGAGGCTAGGGGTTTCTAAAGCATCTTTCATGGCTGGCCATACATGGGGCACGTTGTTGTGGGCGCTAGCTAACCGTTGGTTTTTGTTACCCAACACGAACTCTACGTGGCGGTACATGAAGGAGAGTTGGCCCGAGGCTTGGTCAAGGTAGTTGCGAAACTGGTTGAATCCCTCAGGGGTGATGGTGGCCACCACATCCCATGTTTTGATGAGTAACCGCACAAATTCTTTAGCTCGATCCAAAATCATGAGGGCATCATCAACGGCATCTTCCTTGATGCGTTCACGAGCGTTGTAGAGCTCGTGATGTAAGCCTTTAAACAAGAGTTCTTTAGTTTGCCCCATGATGAAAAAACTCATCTCGTCATAGGCGTCGCTGCGCGGGTTCTGCAATGAGAGAAGCAAATCAATGCTTTGATAAGCAATGTATGGGTTGGTGTCGCTGGAGAACTCAACCCGAGGCTGGCCATCAGTTTCTTTTACTTCTTGAACACGCTCAGCATCAGATGAAACGTTCATGGGGCGTGGATCAATACCGAGTTCTACGCCTTCGGGGTCAACGATTCGTGGGGTGACTGGCTTGAAGTTGGGCACGATAATGCTCCTATTTCTTATGGCTTCAGTAGCGAGAGGGTTTGTCGAGCAACTGGTGTGCTGAGGTCGGCCAGTTCGAACACTACGTCAAAATGGTTGCGTCCTGTTACCTCAAAATCCGTGCATGGGGTGCCCAACTCTTCAAGAGTTGCCGCAAAGGCTTGGCTTTGTGCCTTAAACTCGGTGGTTTCGTTTTCTCCCCAACACACGATGCTACGAGGAAACCCTGCTTCAGGCTGTGGGCTCAAGGCACGGGCCTCAGTTTCGGTGAGGCCAAGCGCTTCATTGATGGATGTTCCGACAAGAGGGGCTAGTTCAAAGATCCCTGAAATCAACATGGTGGCCAACACCGGCACTTCGTAGGCCACCATGGCGGCCAAATAGGCGCCGGCCGAGCTGCCCACCAGCACGATGCGTTGTGCATCAATCTGAAGTTCTGCGGATTGGGTAATGAGGTGGCGAATTGCTTGGCGGCTTTCTTCCACGATTTCGGCCAGTGTTGCTTGGGGGGCCAGCGTGTAGTCCAGAGCAGCAAAAGCCACCCCTTGTTTGACCCAAGCCGGTGCGGCAAAAGAAGATTCACGCTTGGAGAGTTCTTGCCAATATCCGCCGTGGATAAAAACCAGTAGGGGGGCTTGCTGGCCTTCGGGCAATGCCGGTAAAAAGAGATCCAAGGTTTGGCTTGGTGCTGGCCCGTAGGCGATCTCTTGACCTTCGCCAATTTTGGCTCGAGTTGCCGCGCTTTGCGTAATGTAGGCCTCTATGAAAGGTAGGTAGTCGCCGCCAATGCACGAACTGGGCGAGTAGGCCTCTTCGCGTTCGGCCAAGGTCATGGCAGGCCATTGCAGGGGATATTCGGTTGCGGACATTATTTGCGGGGCTCGCGAGGCAAACCGAGCACCCGTTCGCCCAAGATGTTGCGCATAATGTTTGATGTGCCGCCCATGATGGTGTAACCGGGGGCGTAGACCAGCCCTTTGACATCGTCGTTCCACAGGGTGGCTTGCGGCCCCAAGGTTTGGAAAACAAACTCTGCCACCCGTTGTTCATGTTCGGTGCAGTAGGCCTTGGTGGCGGCGCTAAACCCAGCCGGGGCTTGGCGTTTCACTTCGCGATACACCAGCAGGCGGCCCAACCGGTAGCCGGTTTCCAGACGGGCTATTTCTTGTCGCACCCGAGCGTCGCTTCGATCGGCGTGTTCAAGAGCCAGGTCGTACAGCGGTCGGTTAGAGACCAGGCGGTCAATGCCCCCGCGCTCGAACTCCAGTTGTTTCATGGTTTGGCTAAAGGCGCTGCCTTCCACCCCCACCAGGTTTTCAATAGGCACCTCAACGTCGGTGAAGTAGACCTCGCAGAAATGCCGGTTGGTGGTCATGTCAGTAATGGGGCGTACTTCAATGCCGGGCAGGTCCATAGGGACCACTATTTCGGAGATGCCTTTGTGGGGCGGCCCTTCGGCGGTGGTGCGACAGATGAGGTAGATGAAGTCTGCTCGGTCGCCGAAACTGGTCCAAATTTTTTGACCGTTGATCACCCAATGGTCACCGGTGTGTTGAGCAAAGGTTTTGAGCGAAGCCAAGTCGGAACCGGCATCGGGCTCGCTCATACCGATGCACCAAGTGCTTTCGCCGCTCAGCATGGCTGGCAAATATTCGACTTGTTGTTCGGCAGTGCCGTGGGCGATCAGGCTGGGCCCCATTTGCCGATCGGCGAACCACATGCCGGCAATGGGGGCACCGGCGGCGATCATTTCTTCGGCCACGATGACCCGTTCTAATGGAGGGCGTTGTCCCCCACCGTGTTTTTTAGGCCACCCCATGCCTATCCAGCCTTCTGCGGCCATAACTTGAGAGAATTCGGGGCTGTACCCGTTTATCCAACTATCGGTGTGGCGGCCAAATTGGGCAACCCCGGCGGCGGCTACTTCCGCGGCGTGATTTCTGAGTTTTTCTAATTCTGGGGTGAGAGAAAAGTCCAGCACGCCTTAGTTCTACACGCTGAAGGGGGTTTTACCTTCACCCGCTTAGCGAGCAGTGGTTTCAAAAATGCCCATCATTCCTTGGTCTTCGTGGTCCAAGATGTGACAGTGATACACCGCTTTGCCGGTGAAGCCGGTGATATGAAGAACAAACTTGACCCATCCGCCAGCTGGCACTACCACGGTGTCTTTAAGCCCAGGTGAGATGAGGCGCTGGTCGCTGGCGTCAGTTACTTGAAACTGCCAAATGTGGATATGGAAAGGGTGGTCCATCGTGGAGGGGTTGGTGATGGTCCACTCTTCAACATCGCCCAGAGTGAGGTGTTGGTCAACTCGTTCGTGGTCAAAGATTTTACCGTCAATGGTCAACGACATGCCGGACATGTTTAGTTCCAACGTTCGTTGGCCGGTGAAGGCCCGCGGTTTGGCGATTGCTGCTTTTTCGATTCGTGTAGGCATAGCGGCTTCTTTTGTTAACCCGGTGACTTCCAAAGCTAAGAGGTCAATGGGCTCATTGCTGTCTGAGCCGCCCATACCGCCCATACCGCCTCGGTCGTAGTGGGTGGTTTGCAAGACAATGGTTCCTGGTTCGTTTGCTGCTACCAGCAACTCGGCTCGTTCGCCGGGGGCCAAAAGCAGTGAGTCAATTTGCTGTGGTGTTTCCATGAGACCGCCATCGTTACCGGCCAACACCGTGGGGGCACCAACTAAAGCGAGATTGTAAAAGCGTGAAGAGCTGGCGTTTACTAATCGCCACCGCTCAAGGGAGCCCGTTTCGGCGGCCATGACGGGTTGGTGTACACCGTTTATAGTGACGAGGTCGCCTTCTCGGCCCATCATGCGATCCATCATAGAGACAGAGACAATGCCATTGTCTTGGCCAATAGCGGGGTCGCTGAGCACCATGATTCGTTCGGTGGCGGCGGCCAGCACGGGGTCGCTGTCATAGTCACCTTCCACGATGATCATGCCAGCTAAGCCTGCTGATACTTGTTCGGCGACGTAGCCGTGGCGATGCGGGTGATACCAGTAGGTGCCTCCTCGATGGTTTTCGGGAAGTTGTATTTCAAAAAGAAATTCTTCACCGGGGGCGATGCTGACGAAAACGTTGTCGCTATTGCCTTCGGGGGAAACATACAGACCGTGGGTGTGCAGATTAGTGGGGCTTCCGAGTTGGTTCACTACCCGTATGCGCATGAGGTCACCGGGGCGAACGCGCAGGGTGGGTCCAGGGGTGGCGCCGTTATAGGTGTAGGCCCAGCGTTCGCCGTCACCGAAAGGCACCATGGCCGCCGCCATAATCAGAGAAGTTTCGAGCACCCCATCGGTCGAAATGATCTCGGTAGGAGTCAAAAAAGTTGAAGCGCTCCCCAAGGCGGCCCCAAGCGGAGCAACCTCTTCATCACTTCCACAACCCAAAAGTGGGAAGGCACTTGCCCCAACTACGGCGCCAGCACCGAGTATTAAAAATTTTCGTCGATTAAGGGTGGTCATAACAGGTCTTCTTGGTCGGGGTTCTCGCATTATTTTGGGAAGAGTTTGTTAAGGCGACATGAAGAGTTGGTTTGTCATTGTTGCTCGCTAGGGCGCCAACCCCAAAGCAAGATTTCATGGTAACACCTTCTAACACGGCCATTTGAACGGCAACCGCTAGCCGACACGTGGCCAGAAACTATGCTTTGGGGGTGGCAGGAATCCCGGTGATTAACCTTCAAGGCGACAATGCTGGACGGTTACTGGACCGGGCGTGGCGTGAGGTTGGTTTTGCGGCGGTAACCGGCCACAGCGTCGATCTTGGTCTTTTCGCCAAGATGCGCTCGCTGACTCAGGAGGTTTTTTCGCTGCGTGAAGAAACAAAGCAGCGCTTTCAGATCACAGCGAAGAACTACCGTGGTTTTGTTCCTTTCGGATTCTTTAGCCCGAACCGGGGTGAGGTGACCGGTGTTCTCCCAGATGCTTACGAAGCTTTCAAGCTCCATTGGGAGTGCCCGGTTGAACACTCGGTGCGCCAAGAGTGCGCCCTTTACGGAAACAACCAGTGGTTGTCTGAAGTTGCGGGCATGGAGGAAACCGTTTTGACTTATTGGTCGGCTTGTGATGACTTGGCCAATCTTTTGCTGGCCTTGAGTGCGGCGGCGCTTGATCTTGACCCGCTATCTTTGTCGTGTTGTTTTACAGCACCGTTGACCAACATGACGTTGCTGCATTACCCGACGCAACCCGCTGGTGCCGATTTTGGGATCCATCCGCATAAAGACACCAACGTTTTTACTTTGTTGCATCCTGACCCAGTAGGTGGGCTCGAGGTGTTGGGCCGTGATGGTTCTTGGATTTCTGTGAATTGCCCACCTGAAGCCCTACTCATTAACACCGGAGAGATGATGGAGGTCTGGTCGGGTGGGCACTACGCCGCCACTCCTCATCGGGTTATCAACCGGGGCCCGGATCGTTTTTCGTTTCCCTATTTCATGGTGCCTAACCATGATGTAGTGGTTAAACCGTTGGTACCGGTAAAACCTAGTTTTGTTGCTACCCCGATGCCCGTAGGGGTTTTAACCGCCGAAGTGTGGCGCACCAATTGGCGTAATCAACTGCCCGTTCCGCACACCTTTGCTCTCGGTTCTTTACGCCAATAATCAAACGCTCAAAAGGCACCTGAGACCGTACCCACGGGGAGAGGTCGCTCACCAGGTGATGGGCATCAGTACAGGTTGATGCTGTTGCGTTGGCTCAGCACGATTAACAAAATCACCGTATGTTCTGGCCAGAGATGCACCGAAAAACCCCGTAATCTTTTAGCACGAGAACAGCGCGAAGTGACAGACCTCTTGTTAACGGTTGGCTTCCTGTTGAGTTTCCCAAATAATGACTTCGCTCTCCCCGACACTGGTCACCAGTTGGGTACCGGCTTGAACCAACCGAGCCGCATCACCTTGTTCAAAAATTGAACTGTTTAATTCCAGCGTGCCTTTGGCAACGAAGAGATGCACAAAGGGCGCGTCTGGTATCTCTACTGTCTCGTTATCAACGAGACGCCCAACCCACATAACTGCTCCTCGCTGGCAAATAGGCATCGCTCCCCCATGACCTTGGCCAGAGGCCACGGCGATCAGCCCACGGGCAGTCAAATCCTCTGAGAAATCACGGTCTTCGTAACTTGGTTCAATACCTGTGCTATCCGGCACCACCCACATCTGTACAAGATGAACTGGCTCGGTTGTGCTGGCGTTCGTCTCGGCGTGGGTGATCCCGCTTCCCGCTGACATTCTCTGGGCCAGACCGGGGCGCAAAACACCGTGGTTTCCCTTTGAGTCTTGATGTTCGAGAGCGCCTTGCAGCACCCAGGTCACGATCTCCATGTCGGCATGCGGGTGAGGCCCGAAGCCTCCTCCTGGGGCAATCCGATCCTCGTTGGAAACGATCAGTAGCCCATGGCCGACGTTGCCGGGGTCGTAATGCGAACCGAAACTAAAGCTATGGCGGGCTTGGAGCCAATCCAGTTCTGTGGAGAACCGATCAGCGGCCCGGTGAATTTCAATCGTCTCGTTCATGGCCATGAAATGATTTAACTTTCAAGTTCAACACTCACTTTGTTACTGATAAACATACCGCAAACAAAAGGCGTATTGAAGTACTCCTCATCAACGTTTGTTACCAGTCCAGCGCGGCCGGGGCATCGGCGGGAACGACCGGCGACCGGGGCGACACCGGGGTCACCTGCCGGTAAGGGCCCCCTAACTGTGGGCGAGGATCGGGGTCGCCTTTGTTGGGCCACAGCGCCATGGCCCGTTCGGCTTGGGCGGTGATAGTCAGCGAAGGGTTGACCCCCAGGTTGGCGCTAATGGTGGACCCGTCGGCGATATGGAGGCCGGGGTGTCCGTACACCCGTTGGTAGGGGTCTATGACTCCGTGTTCGGCATCAGCACCAATGACGCACCCGCCCAGAATATGAGCGGTCACCGGGGTGTCTCGTAGAGACTCATTGAGTGAGCCAAACGGCTGACCTCCCATGATGTCGGCGGCTTGGCGGGCCGCTTCGGATGCTTGAGGAATATAGGTGGGGTTGGGTTGCCCGGTGCCTTGTTCGGACCGCAGTTTGACTCCTCGGCGTTTGCGGCGCCAACGCAAGTTGATGCTGTTGTCATGGCTTTGCATCACCAACAAAATCACTGTTCGTTCCGACCACCGTCGAACTGAAAGGCTGCGCAGAAATCGCAACGGATGTCGGAGGGTTTGACCAATAAAACGAACCAGCCGCGGTACTCGTCCTCCTCCATCTACCAGTGGCACCGAAAGCAGTCCCATTGCGTTGGAACCTGCTGGATAACGCACTCCTTCAATATGAGTATGTTCATCTGGGTAAATAGACGAACTGATAGCGATGCCCGTGGAGTAATCGGTCTCGGTAACTCGGTTGGTGCCCGCCCCCAAAATGGACTCCGAGTTGGTGCGGGTGAGTTCACCCAACCGGGGCGATAAATGTGGCAAAGAGCCGGCTTCTTTCATCTCAGCTAATAGCCGTACTGTGCCGAGCACCCCGGCAGAGAACACCACTTGTTCGGCACGATGTTGCTGTACTTTTTTGTTTCGTCGAGGGCCAGGACGTTCGGAGGTCACCAGGTAGCCGCCTTCGCTAAGGGGTCGCACTTCGGTTACTTGGCGTTCCGGTAACACGGTGGCTCCCGCTTGTTCGGCTAAAAACAAATAGTTGCGGTCCAAAGTGTTTTTTGCGTTGTGTTGGCACCCCACCATGCACCCGCCACATTCGATGCAGCCGGTTCGGTCTGGCCCCGCGCCGCCAAAAAATGGGTCGCTTACTGTCTCTCCGGGTTGGCCAAAATAAACCCCTACCTCGGTGGGCCGGTAGGTGTCCGCTACCCCGAGGCGCTCTCCGAGGGCTTTAACCACCGCATCGTTAGGGGCAGTGGTTGGAGCGGTTACCACACCGAGCATGCGGGCGGCTTGGTCATAAAAGAGGGCAAGTTCACTACGCCAGTCAGTTATTTTTGCCCACTGCGGGTCAACATAAAAAGCGTCAAGAGGCTGGTAAAGGGTGTTGGCATAAACCAAAGACCCGCCGCCTACCCCCGCGCCTGAAAGTACCAGTGCATCGCTAAGAACGGTGATGCGCTGTATGCCGCGTAGCCCCAAGCGAGGGAAGTACAAAAACTTGCGAAGATTCCAATTAGTTTTTGGAAAGTCCTTAGCCCCAAACCGTTTACCGGCTTCTAACACTCCAACTCGGTAGCCCTTTTCGGTTAGACGAAGAGCAGTAACGCTGCCCCCAAAGCCGCTACCAACCACCAGCACATCGAAGTCATAATCAATATTTTTTTCGTTCATAAAGAAGGCTCCTTAGCCTTTAAGGTAGCGGTGTTTTTACGGTGTGACGAGTGACCAACTGAATAGGGACCATGGTCCCTAGGGAGGTCTTTTTCTTATTTCTACTGTTGTGGCATGGGTTGCTATGAGGTGGCCATCGTCAACAATTGGAGCAAGGTCATGTTTTCCAAACACCGAACAATTCACCGGCTGGTGGCGATCGCTGCATTAACAGCTTTTGTTGTCTCTGCCTGTGGAACCGATACCGAAACTACCCCTTCTGTCTCGGGTGAAGTTTTGTCGCCCTTTGCCACGAATGATTCAAGCACTCGGGAATCAATATTGCCCATCCTTAGCCCCGCTGCTGGTCTTAAAGCAGCCGATGCTAGCGAAGTACATGTGGCCTATGCCCCGGAAGTTCCGGCTCCTATAACCCGTACTGATCAGCGCACTTTCAGCATTGAACTTGAAGCCATTGAAGGGATGTGTGACCTTGACCCGGCCAACGGAGTCACCACCGAAATGTGGGGCTTTCGTGTAGCGGGCGACACCAACACGATTTGTGGCTCGCCAGGCCCGGTCTTGCGTGGCCGGGTGGGTGACATGGCAGTCATCACGCTGACCAACTTGGCCAGCAACGAACACCCGCACAACATTGACTTCCATGCGGTAACCGGCCAAGGCGGCGGGGCGGCTGGATTGGTGGTTGCTCCTGGAGAGTCAGCCACTATTTCGGTGCGTTTGTTGTTCCCTGGGGCCTTCATGTATCACTGTGCTTTCGGTGATGTGCCCAAGCACATTGCTCACGGTATGTACGGAATGTTCATCGTCGACCCAGAAACTCCTTTGCCAGAAGTTGATCATGAGTGGGCAGTTATGCAGTCTGAGTGGTACGTCAGCGAAGCTGATGCCGACGGCGTAGCCACCTATGACCCAGATTCTTTGTGGACTGAAACCCCTCGCTACGTGACTTTTAACGGTCGTACCGATGCGCTGACCGGCGACAACGCTCTGGAAATGCAGGTCGGTGAGCGTTCGCGGATTTACATGGTGAACGAAGGCCTCAACCTGGACTCCAACTGGCACCCCATCGGGTCGCAGTGGGATGTGGTTTATCCCGAAGCAGCAACTCACCCGCTTAATTCGGTCATCCGAGGTTCGCAAAGCACTTTGGTGGTAGCGGGCGGCGGCACGGTGACCGAGCTAATTGGTTTGGTACCTAGCACCGTGATTTTGGTGGACCATGCATTGATTCGCACCTTCGCTAAGGGTGCTATTGGCCTGGTCCATATCACCGGTGACGCCAACCCAGAAATTTATGCGGATGGCCAAACGGTTGACCCCACGCCAGCTGAGCCACCGGCAGATGAGCCGGGGGCTATTTCTATCCCGGATGGAGCATGGGATCCAGGGGCCTCTGACTTCTTTTTACCTGGGTCTCCCATCATTGCTGTGGGCACCACAGTGACTTGGACCAATAACGATGCGGTGGCGCACACCGTTACTTCGGGTTCTTCCACAGGCACTGTGGCAAGCCCTGACGGGTTGTTTGATTCGGGTGACATTGCGCCCGGGGAAACATTTTCGTACACCTTTACCGAGGCCGGAACGTTTGATTACTTCTGCACCCCTCATCCTTGGATGATGGGCACGGTGATCGTGAGTTAGCCGACTTGCGGCGCAAGAAGCCCGGGCTTCGGTCCGGGCCTTTTTTGCGTTTCTTAACTTGGTTCTAACTTGGTGCCGCTTTAATGGTTCTATGAGAAATGCTTTGCTGAGCCTTTTGGTACTGGCCGCGGGGTGTGGCAGTAGCCCGTTGGCGACGCCGCTTACCACTAACACCACCGCTACCCCGGGGTCCAGCACTTTTGTTTTGACCACTACCTCAGCGATACCTCAAACAACTACAACATATGGCCACGGGTTAGTTGGCGATCACGATATTACCGAAGCAATTTTGACCAATACCAGCCCCGATTGTGTTGACTACAACGTTACTTTGCGGGCCACGGTAATCGATCTGACCCGCCAAGTCATGTTCAATTCGGGGGTTTCACTAGAAACTGGCGGCACCACCTGCACGCTGACCTCTAACAACATTCCCAACCATAATTTCAATGATGCATCGGCACATTTTGCTACTGATGTTTCGGAGCAGTCACAGGTTTTTGAACTAATTCGCGACCCGCAGCGTTCAAGCCAACTCAACGCCTTGACTCAGGCAACCTACGACGGGGTACTGCTTAATGGGGTACCGATTGATTTGCTTTCGGCGGGCTGTTATCGGCCAGATGATCCTATGGCTAATCATGAGGGCATTGTGCCTATCGGGTGCGCTGCCACCGAACCGTGGCTCGCTAACCCTTTGGGTACCGAAGATTCCTTTGGGGCCGATACCCATAATGCTCATACCCAACCCGATGGCACTTACCATTATCACGGCAATCCAGAAGCTTTGTTTGATGATTCTCCGGGTCTGGGTGGTTCGCCAGTGATTGGTTTTGCTGCTGATGGTTTCCCTATTTATGGGTCGTATTTTTTAGACTCCGCTACCGGGCAGGTGCGTAAGGCACTGTCGAGTTACGTTTTGAAATCTGGGCAGCGGCCGGGCGGGTCGGAGAATCCTTCGGGTGTTTACGACGGTACTTATTACGATGACTATCGGTTCAGCGAACTTGCCGGCGATTTAGACCAGTGCAACGGCATGGTGGTCAATGGGCAGTACGGCTATTACGTGACCGATGCTTTCCCTTATCTGATGTTTTGTTTGTGGGGCACGGTTGATGCTTCGTTTGACAAAAACCAGGGCGGGGGTGTTCCCGGCGGGGAAGTTGAGGAGCCTGCTGGTTTTGCCGAGGCGGCAGCAACTTTAGGGGTCACCGTTGCTGAACTTCAAGCGGCTTTGGGCCCTCCCCCACCAAACCTAGAAGCGGCGGCCTCCACCTTGGGAGTCACGGTCGCTGAACTTCAAGCGGCTTTGCCTCCCCCGCCGTAGCCGGTGGCTTGGTAGCGAAGCCCAGCGTGCATACCTCACCATTGCCGGCCGGTGTGTTTTCGAATTGACCTGAGGATTTTTTCTCCCTAGCATCATTATTGAACAGCGCCTTTAGAGAGTTGAGATATTGTGGCCCGTTCTCTTACTCGGTTTCAAGGTTCTCTGGTCATCTTGGCTTGTGGGGTCATGTTTAGTTTCGGTCCGCTTACTTTTCGGGCTTTGCAAGAGGCCGACACTTGGCAGTATCTGTTTTTTCGCAATGTTTCGGCCGCCGGGGTGTCAGCGTTAATCATTTTGTTGGTCCGCCGTAACCCCTGGCGGGCGGTCGTAGCGGCCGGACGGCAGCAGTGGTTGGCTGGTTTTTTGATGGCCGCCATGTTTACTCTTTATGTGGTGGCCCTTAGCCGGGTAACGGCGGCCTTTGTTTTGCTTATGCAATGCGCCAGCCCGTTTTATGCGGCGTTGTTTGCCCGTATTTTTTTGAAGGAGCCGGTGGGGCGCCCCACTCTGGTGGCCATGGTGGTTTCGGCGGTTGGGGTGATGGTCATGGTGGGAGGCAACTTGGCCGCCGGCGATGGGTTAGGTATTGCGCTTTCGGTGGGGCTCTCAGTTGCCTTAGGGGCTTATAGCGTGTTGATTCGTAGTTCTCCGGCGCAAGACCCGGGGGTGCCGACGCTTATTGGGGGCAGCGTGGCGGCGATAATTGCCTTGGTGGTGACAGGGGCGGGCCCCGGGGTGGTGGTTCCTGCGCACGACATGTTTATGGGTTTCATGGGTGGTGGTTTGCTTATTGGTTTGGCTACTCCCTTTTGGAACTACGCCCACCGTTTTGTGCCTCCGGCTGATGTGAGTTTGCTGTTGATTTCTGAAATAGTGGCCGCCCCGTTGTGGTTGTGGCTATGGATGAACGAAACGCCTTCGTCGAGCACCCTGGCTGGTGGGGCCATTAGTTTGGGGGCGGTGTTGTGGCTCACCGCTTCGACGGCTCGTGGGGGCCGGCAAGACTTTCCCCCTGTTTCACGGCGTCGCCGGGGTTTACACGTGGGGGTGGCTCCGCTGTTTCGTCGTACGAAAAATGGTTCCTAACCAAGGGCCATCACTAGCCGCCCACTTGGTCTACTTCTTCCACTTCGTCTCGGTCGGCCAGGCGGCTGAGTACTTTTGCTAAGTCAACTTCGGCAATGCCTCGTATTTCCACCGTGGTTTGGCGCAGTCGTTGGCCTTCCACTTCTTCTTTGGTGGTCCAAACCCCCATGATGCGTCCGCCGCTTTCTTCGAGGCTAGAGAACAATGATTCAAGAGTTCCCCGACCGGCGTGGTAGCGGACCATAAAGCGGCGTTTGGAGCGGCGAAACATGACGTAGGGCTTTAACGGGCCGAAGGTGATTACCACCAGCAAGGTCATGGCTCCAGAAACGATGGCCACCGTGTAGAGGCCCATGGCGGCGGCCACCCCGAAAGCGGCGGCCATCCACAAGGTGGCCGCCGTGGTGATACCAGTGACGTTGACCCCGCTGCGCATCACCGCACCAGCGCCAATGAAGCCAATGCCGGTTACCACTTGGGCAGCTACCCGTGAGGGGTCATTTTGGTCGCCGATAACTGCATAGGCCCCAGCGATGGTAAACAAGGCTGCGCCGAGCGCCACCAAAGTGTGGGTGCGCAGTCCAGCCGTTTTGTAACGAGCTTCTCGTTCGAGGCCCAGCACGGCGCCTAAGGCCAAGGCCAAGGCCAAACGGCCAATGAGTTCAAGGGAACTTGGGGTATCCATAGAGCCAGTCTGCCAGAAAAGCAGATGGTCGGTGCTTTGGTCTAAAGTTCTCGGCCCACCAAGGCTTTGACATTGTCGGGGAGTTCAATGCCCTCAGTTAACTTTGGGTCGGCAATGGGTTCGCCAATGGTGGTAGTTACGGGGAGCACCCCGGCCCACATGGGGTAGGCGTAGTCGTCATCTTCGTCAACTGGTGGGCCGGTACGGACTTTTGCTGAGGCTTGAGCCAGTGAGAGGCGAAGCACTTCGGTGGAACGGTTTTCTTTTTCGGTGGTGGCTCGCAGGTCGGCTTGACGAGTGGGTACCAGTCTTTCCAATATGGTGACCAATGCTTCTTCTTTTTCTGCTGGGTCGGTAATGGCCACAGCGGTACCGATTACCACCACGGAGCGGTAGTTCACCGAGTGGTGCAGGCTTGAGCGGGCCAGCACTAGCCCATCAACGAGCGTCATGGTGACGCAGACCTCCGTGCCTTTACCGCGTCGCAGGGTGCCAGCGGCCGGAGCCCCGTGGAGTAGGAGGTGGTCGCCGTGGCGTACCACGAACATGGGGATGACCACCGGAAGTCCGTCTCGTACCGTGCCTACGTGGGCTACCAGCGAAGCGTCCACAATGGCATTTACTGCCTCAGTTTCGTAACTGGCTCGTTCAGCAGCTCGGCGAACTCGAATGGTTTCCGAGATTCTTGTTTCTGGGGGGCTTTGTTCTGATGGGTGATCTTCCATGGCCGTGTGTTTAACAGCACGGCCAGGCTTTTTGCAACAGTGCACAGACCAACCACATCAGCCAAGTATTATTTTCCCTCCATTAACCTCACAACATGGCGACCTCCTGGAATTCTGTTCTCACCGATCAGCAGCGGCAAACCTATGCCAGCGACGGTGTGGTGCACCTACCTCAGGTAGTTGCCCTCCATTATCTTGAAGAAATATCTACCTTGGTGGATCGCCAACTCGAAGAACCCGGGCCGTGGGTGACCGATACCGGCGCCGAGGCGACTACCGGGCGCTTGTTTACTTCTCGTTATATGTGGCGCACCGAACCGATTATTAACCGTTTTGTTTTTAACTCGGGAGTTGGGGAGTTAGCGGCAGCACTGATGGGTTCTTCTTCGGCCCGCTTTTACTTTGATCATTTGTTGGTCAAAGAAGCAGGTACCGAATCGGCCACCCCTTGGCACCAAGACATTCCTTATTGGCCTTTTCTGGGTTCGCAGATTTGTTCGGTGTGGGTGGCTTGTACCGAAACCAGCGTGAACGAAAGCTCTTTAGAGTTTGTTCGGGGGTCACACCGGTGGGACAAATACTTCGCTCCCGAGTCGTTCACCGGCGAGAGTTCTTGGACCGCCGATTTTGAGGGTGAGCGATGCCCAGACATTGAGGCGGCTCGTCCGGACTACGACATCATTGGTTTTGATGTGCAGCCCGGCGATGCCATCGTTTTTTCGGCTTGGACAGTTCGTGGAGCCCCCGGTAATGCTGGCCCTAACCGTCGGGTGGCCTTGTCGACGCGCTGGTTGGGCGACGATGCGCTTTGGTCACCTCATCCGGGCAGCGACCCCAGCGTGACCCAAGCCGACACCATTGCCGTAGCGGGCCAATACCCTGCCGACGATGATCGTTTCCCGTTGGTTTGGGCGCGTTAATTGAGGCCCGGTTGTTAAGCCAAAGCCGGCCGAGGGCCGCAAAACACTTCTTTAGTTGGGGTGCCCATGACCACTGATCAAGACCGCTGGAACGCCCGCTGGAAGGTGAGAGGCCTTGCCTCTTCTGGCTCGTCGTCGCTGCTTGAGTTGGTGGGGCCTTGGTTGCCGGCGGCTGGCTCAGCACTTGATGTAGCGGGCGGTGGTTCTGGTGATGCGGTGGCTTTGGCAGTCGCTGGTTTGACAGTAACGGTGGCCGACGTTAGTGATGCTGGCTTGGCCTTAAACCGCAAGCGGGCCGCTCAATCGGGGGTTGCGATAACCACCGTGCAAGTTGATTTAGAGAATGATGCCCTTCCGCCTGGGCCTTGGGCGGTCATTACTTTGGCCAATTTTTCTCATGGCCCGCTGTTTGGCTGCTTGGCCAGCGCTTTGGCTCCCGGGGGGATTCTGGCCGTGGTTATTGCCACCACCACCAACCTGGATCGCCATGCAAAGCCTTCCTTGTCTTTTTTGTTGGAGTCCGAAGAGATTCTTGGTTTGGTGGGCAATCTCGAGGTTCTTCATCACAGCGAAAGTTGGCGAGTCAACGGCCGCCATGAGGCGTGGCTGGTGGCTCGCCGCTCGGTCTATTCTTGATTTTATGAGCGTGGACTAATCAGGTCGAACTGTGCTTAACTTGAGACATGAGCACAACGCTGATTAAACCTGAAATGGCTACTGCTTTTGCTGCTGACGGGGCAGTGCACCTACCTGGTTTGTTTGCCGACTGGGTTGAGGTTTTAAGAGCCGGGGTGGCTCGTAATGAAGCCGACCCCAGCGAGTTTTTTGACGACAATGGAACTACCGATGATGCCGGACGTTTTTGGGATGATTACTGCAATTGGCAACGCATCCCAGAGTTTGAGCGTTTTGCTTTTGAATCGGGCATCGGTCAATTGGCTGCAGCGGTGATGCGGTCGAAAACAGCGCAACTGTTCCATGAACACGTACTGGTAAAAGAACCTGGAGCATCTCGCCCTACCCCTTGGCATAGCGATGCACCGTACTATTTTGTGGAGGGCCCTCAGACAGTGAGTTTTTGGATTCCCCTTGACCCGGTGCCGGTGGAGTCAACCTTGCGACTTATTCGCGGCTCGCACTTATGGGATTCTTCGGTACATCCAGTGAGCTGGACTACCGGTGATGGTTTTTACGGAGATGATGCATCAACCCACAGTGCCGGGTTTCGCCCGGCCCCTGACCCGGACGCTTCATCAGAAGAGTTCGAGATTTTAGAGTGGGCCATGCAACCCGGCGATGCGGTGGCCTTCAATTTTGGCACGGTGCACGGGGCGCATGGGTCGGCTAATTTGCGGCGAGCTTTTTCTTTACGCATGGTGGGCGACGACTCCCGCTACGTGCAACGTAAGGGCCGTACTTCTCCCCCGTTTGATGGCCACAACATGACCGACGGCCAACGCTTGCGTGAAGATTGGTTTCCGTTGTTGCCGGTTTAGTTCTGCCCTTTGGCTTGAGGGTGAGCGATGTAGGTGACTTCACGTAGAAACGGGCTGTCATCGGGGTTGATAGTTTCACCGAGGTCTTCGGCATAGCGGCGGCCATCCCATACGGCGGCGTTTGGCCGACAACGGCCCTGCTACTGGGGTGGGGTTCGGTACTGAGGGCGGGTTGTTGGCGGGCGTGTTTTCGGCACCCATCACGATTTGTGGTCGGGCCATATTGCTGATGCCCATCAGCCCAACGAGTACGTGTCGCTGGAGCAACTCAACCGGTGCGCACAGTTTGTGTCATCGGTCGCTCAACAACTTTAGCGGGGAACAATTTTGTGGACTTCGCCGGCCAGGTTAAAGGTGTAAAGTTCGCCGTCTCGGTCTTGGGCAAACGAGGTAAGTTGGCCTGCAGAAATACCGAGTGATCGTTTCGCCTCTACTTCACCATCTACTTGGGTCAGTGCACGGATTGTTCCATCGCAAAAGTCGCCGTAAATGTACGCGCCCACAAGTTCAGGGATAGCGGTGCCTCGGTAAACGAACCCACCCACCACGGCGCATCGGCCGTCGTCATGGTTGTAAAACGAAAGGGGCGGCGAATGGTCTGCTGGGTTTGGCCCCCGGCTTATCGGGCCTTCCCAGCGGGCCCAACCAAAATTGGCGCCGTTGGTTTGGCCATCAATCCGGTTTATTTCTTCCACGACGTATTGCCCTACATCACCTAACCAAAAATCGTCGTTGGCTCTATCAAAGGAGAACCGCCATGGGTTGCGTAGTCCGTAGGCCCAAATTTCTTCTTTGGCTCCCTCTACCCCAACAAAAGGGTTGTTCTCGGGAATGGTGTAGGCGGGTTCATTCCCAGGCTGCGGATCGATTCTTAAAATTTTGCCGAAAAGTGTGTCGAGGCGTTGTGCACGGTCTTCTGGGTCGTTGGCTGGCCCGCCGTCGCCAAGAGCGAGGTAGAGATACCCGTCGTAGCCAAAACGTATATGGCCACCGTTATGAATATTCTCGGGTTGGTCGAGCGCAAAAATTATTTCTGGTTCTTGAGCAGTGGGGAACCCCTTTTGGTCAACGGCATAGGCCGAGACACGGGTGTCGTTTTCTGCGTTGATGTAACTGACATAAAGGTAGGTGCCCGATGGGTTGTAGGTAAGCGAAAGCAAACCACTTTCTCCAACCATAGAAAGGTCGGAACGGAGGTCAATAACGACTTGGCCGGTAGCGCCTCCGGTAAATTCAAGCACCGTTCCGGTTCGTTGGGCCAACATTGCGGTTTCGGCCACCGGGTGAAATGCTAAATCAACTGCTTGCTCTGCGGTACCTATCAGCATGGTCGAAACGGTAATACCCTTAAAGATCTCCCGGTTTGGGCCTGGGGTGTTAGGGGGTCGGGTCGGGGCACTAATTACTGGTTCGGTGGTGGTGGTTGGTGGAGAAGTCGGTGGAGTGGTTTCGGAAGTAGTTGAAGTTATTTGTTCGGTTTGGGCGACCGTTGTGATGGTTGCGGCTTCGGTCGAAGTAGTCACTATTGAAGTTGCCGATAATTCGTCTGGGGCGGAATCATTTTGGGCGCAGCCAACAACCAGAAACCCACTGATACAAAAAAGCCAAGTTAAGCGCATCCCAGAAACTTAGTAAACCTTGCACCGTTGTACGTAGCTATTGGCTTTAGTCGCGTGATGCGCCGACTGGGCAAAGCTGTGCCGGCCATGGCAAACAGTATGGCTCTCCAGAAGAATCTTGCGGCGATAGTAAAGTCCGGTTCGGGTGGCGGCCCCATAGATGTGCTTTATCACAGTGCCGAAAAACGGCGGCCTCTTCAAGTAGTCTCGCTCCAACCAAGGAGTGCCATGTCTATCACTGCGCAAAACCCAGAGCCGTCAGATGCGACTGAACGCCGAGAGGTGGAGCCGATAGTTGTTTACCAGGTTGATGCCGTGCCGGCCTTTGATCAAGATTTCTACGACTTGGTGCACAGCGACATGGCCTGCATTGATGAGGTGATTGTGCCTCCCCGCGATGCTCGGACTTTTCGAGTGCCTGCAGGGCACGTTTTTCGTATTGTCAGTGTGGAGGGCCCGCAGGTTGGCGACCTTAATCTTTGGCATGCCAACGATTTATCAGAACGATTTTACAGTGGCAAAACCCGTGCTTTGCATGCCACCCATGTCAGCACCGGCGATCGTTTGTGGAGCAACCTGCCCTTCCTTCGCCCGTTGGCCACCATTACCCACGACACCTTAGATTGGTACGGTTTTGACGAATTCGGTGGCGGCATTCACGATGTCATCGGCACCCGTTGTGACCCCCATACCAACCATTTGCTTACTGGCCAAGACTACGACTACTGCTGCCATTCCAACCTGACCCGGGCGCTTGTTGCTGCTACCGGTATGACGGTGGCCGAGGCAGAAACCCATATCCACGATGTTCTCAATGTCTTCATGTGCACCGGCTTCACCCAAGACACCAAGCAGTATTTTATGAAGGCCAGCCCGGTTCGGCCCGGTGATTTTATTGAGTTCTTTGCTGAGGTAGATCTTCTCGGTGCTTTATCTGCTTGTCCGGGTGGCGATTGTGGAAGCAGTCATTCTGATGATGTCGCATCTTGTTATCCCTTACTGGTGCAAATTTTTAAACCGAAGCAAGGTCGCCTTGCCGGTTGGCAAACGCCGGCTACTTCTGGTTACGCCGGCCACCACGGCATTTAACGGTTTCGAAACTTCAGTCTTCGAATCCGACATAAGAAGCAACATCGTGGTTGGCGGCTCGCCGGGACACCACGTCGTTGGCCACAAAGTCAGGGTCAGGCCAGCCCATGGCCACACAGGTCATGATGACTTCGTCTTCGGGGATGTTCCCGTGCTCGCGCACTACTGATGACTGCATGATGCCTTGACCGTTGATCACGCAGCCCAGGCCTTTCGAGGTGGCGGCCAGAACCAACCCGTAGGTTGCGGCGCCACAGTCAAAGTGAGCAATGGTGTCGTCGCCGAGTTCTTTATCGAGGGTGACCACCACCGACACCGGTGCGTCAAACTGGCGGAAGCCGCGCATCACCCAGTCTTGGCGGCGTGTTTTGTCGTCACGCTCAATGCCCATGGCTTCGAAGAGTTGCACCGCTATGCCAATCTGACGCTCTCGATGAATGCCCTGATAGCCATGATCGGCCATCTTGATCTCGCGGTCAATGGCGGCACCGGCCAGCATTCGCTCGGTGTTACCGGTTCGCACCTCTTCAAGCGGCGCTCCAGTCAGGACATGGAAGTTCCATGGCTGGGTGTTCATTGACGAGGGTGCCCTTTGGGCCAGGTCAATGATTTCAACCATGAGTTCTTTGGTTACCGGCTTATCTAAGTAGCCGCGAGTGCTGCGACGCGCTCCAACTATTGCTTCGAAGTCCATTGGTTTGTTTACGCCTTTCGTTGGTTTTCGTCAAGGACATTACTTTTCTGGCTGGCACGGTGGCAAGGCGAGGAAATATGGTTCGGGCCTTGACGGCTCAGCCAAATGGGGGCAAATGGTTTTGGGGCTACTCGTGAAAAAGTTGGTTACTCGTGTATCAACGCGTTCGGACACCATTGAGAAGGGTGCCGATAGCGGTGTACCGCACAAAATAACGATAAGTAAGTAAGAGCAGGCCGCTTACAACCCAACAAATCAGGAAGAACTTCGGTATACGGGGAATCCCCCAGTTGCGTGTCCAGTCTTGGAAAAGAAGCACCAAGGGGAGGTGAGCGAGGTACATCCAATAGGAGGCGTCGGAGAGATACCGCACCCAATAGCGTTCGCTGGAGAAAAAATGGCGGAATAGCCCGATTAAACCAAAGGTCATTCCCCATGTGTACAGCGTTTGCAGTAGGGCTGCCGCTGGCCAGCCTCCTCCCTCGTAAGTAAACCCAGCGGCGAGAGGGAAAGTCACCAGCACAGACACCGGCAGGGTCACCTTCCAATGCTTTCCAAGACGATCAATAAGGGGCTCCCTGGCGTCATCGTAAGTACTGAATACTCCCGCCCCGTAGCCAAAGAACACGGCGTAGTAGAATAAGACATGGGCGGTAGGTAGCAACCCTGTTGAGGTATCTGGCCCGAAGGTTCTGAACTCTCCGCCGCCTCCCATCTTTAATTGGAAAAGAAATGTCAACGGGAAGGCCACCCAAAGCATGCGGGTGCGTGCAGTATTTGAGGTAACCCGACGCCCTAACTGTGTTGCTAAAGGTGCGATTACGGCAAACCCTGCGACCAACCAGCAGAGAAACCACAGGAACCAGAGATGGTGAAACTGATCAACCCACGATTTGACGCCTGTTTCGTTGCTGGTATCAGGTGTGTTGAAGGTGGCCTCAGCAATTTCAGAACCATCGGCAAACCAATCAATGTCTTGCCATTGCTGACCATTTATCCGAATGTCTTGAGCACCACCCTCTATCAACACTTCGGCGGTGGCTGCGCTGCCAACCCAGACGGCGACATCTAACGGCGTTAACCCGTCAATGTTTTTTATTTCATAATCAGCACCAGACTCGAGCAACACTTGGGTCACCTCAGGCAGGCCTAGAAAAGCCGCTAAATGTAGGGGGGTGGCTCCGTCTTCGCCTTGCACGTTCAAATCAGTGCCGTCGGTGACGACCAGAGAAACCACATCAAGTTCGCCCGTGAGGATTGCTGACCAGACATCTTCCGTCTCCGTTGCTACCTCTCCCCTGTCTTTGCTGCCTGATTCGATCGATCGTTCAGCTACCCAGTCAAACGCAGGAACGATCGTTAAAAGACCTAAAGCGAGAGGCAAGCCAACTCTGCATACGCGGTGAACAACAAGTGCCTTCATGCCTCGTCGTTGCCAAAGCATCGCCGTAAAAAACCCGCTGAGGAGGAAAAATAACGGCATGCGGAACCCATGAACAGCAATTAAGAACTCGTCAAAGGGCCCGTTAAAGCTGGATGCTTTATCTTGCGCAGGCCAAAACGAGGGGAAGAAAGAAAGGGAAGCGTGTAGGCCGATGCCAAGCAGCATGGCGAAACCTCGAAGAGCGTCAAGGTCGTTCCACCGCCGTGCAGTGGAAGAACTCTTGGCAGTCTCTATTTCTTCAGCCATAGGCTCAGCCCCAAGTTTTTGATTAGCAAAACCTACCAGAAAAGCCCGGCCGCAAAGACCGGGCCTTCTACTTGGTGGCGGGGGCAGGATTTGAACCTGCGACCTTCGGGTTATGAGCCCGACGATCCACCAGACTGCCCCTAAGAAACAGCGTGCAACTATGCGCTATGACCGATATTTCCACCTTTAGATAGGAAATATAGCTAGACATAGTGAATAGTCGGATGGAATCCGGATGGAATTTCTAGACAAATATTAGACATGTCGAGTTGTCACGGCGCGCTTGAAGAGCGCACTCATGTGACTTCTCAGCGAACATATTTTTAGCTCGTGAAGAGTATCTCGCATTGCCCTTAAGATGAGGAATGATCCACAATTAGAGCCATGGTAAAGGACTAGCATATTAGGTGATGCCCTTCTCAAAGCACGGTAATAAGCAGAAACGTATTAGGCGGCTAGCGGTTTTTCTTGCATTTGCTATAGTTTTGCCGTTCGCTGAAGCTCTCTCATCAGGTCCTGAGGATGATGTTGTTAGTCAGGGTCAAGAAACCCCTTCGCAAGTTGTAGAACCTTCGCCCAGTGTTCAAGAAGTAGGTAGTGATTCTAGTAAAGTCGCTCCTACGGTGCTTCCTTTTATTATCGAACAAGAACCGCAGAATCAAGCCCCAGTGATAGGTATTGATGGGCCTGAGTGCTTTAGTTCATTGTTTGAAGGGGGTTCAATACCTGTCTCTATATCGGTTTCTGATGAAGATGACTCTTCGGTAATTCTTGATCTTGCGACCCAAATTGGGGATGATGTTCTAGATTTAACTGAATATATCGTTGGTGGAACTTCTCTCATTGTCCCAGGTGTTTCTGAAGTTTCTTTCCCTATCCCTGATGAAGCAGGCGCCTATTTGTTATTGATCGCTCACGCTACGGATAGTGATGGAGCTAGTTCGGAAGCTGCTCTAGTGATTTCAAACCGATGTCCTTGAACTGAGTAGTTAAATTTAGTTTGGAGCATGAGTTGCGCTAGCTCCGGATAATTTTATTGCTCCTAGAGGAGCTGGGTTTGAGTAGCGTTTGGTCTTGAATGGGGAATTCGCTACGACTCGACAATATGTTGGGATTTCATAGTCTTCATCGGAATCTATTTGCCCTTCAGTGATTTGAGAGATTTCAGTCCATTTGCCATCAATTTCAAATTCTAGTGAGAACGTTATTCCTAGGGTTCGCTTTGCTTTTATTGACCAGATGATTTCAGATACTAATCCGCCGATACTGACGACTTCAGGCAATGCGTCTAGTTCTAATACATGTAATTGCAAATCCTCGCTATTCGTATATGACTGCTTTGTCATTCCGTATTTAAGTTTTCCTGAATCCAAGCGAATAGCGAATTTTATGTCCGTTTGACCTGGTGCGTCAGAGAGGAACTCTATTTCTGAATCTTGCATTAATTCACCTGTTGCTTCAGTTCCAGATCCCTTTCTTATCTCGTAGCCATCATCCGATTCTGAAATTGCGATGTGGGTAATAATTGGTGACCGTCGTCCGAGATATCGGAGTACGAATATTCGAGCAGCTATCAGAAGCGCTATTCCTGCAACTATGACAATCCACCATGGGAATGAACTGCTTGGGCTGTCAGTTTCTGGTGCAGTTGGATTTGGTTTTTCAAGATCCGGAATGGTGACCGTGGGTGTTTGGATTTCTTTTCCGCATTCTAAATCAGGGTCAGTTATACACTCAGGGGCAACCTCATCTGGGTCAGGTATGCCATCATCATCGCAATCAGGATCAGTTATACACTCAGGGGCAACCTCATCTGGGTCAAGTATGCCATCATCATCGCAATCAGGATCAGTTATACACTCAGGGGCAACCTCATCTGGGTCAAGTATGCCATCATCATCGCAATCAGGATCAGTTACACACAGCTCAGATGGCTCTTCACCATCAAGTAGCCCATCATCATCGCAATCAGGGTCAGTTATACACTCAGGGGCAACCTCATCTGGGTCAAGTATGCCATCATCATCACAATCAGGATCAGTTATACATAGCTCAGTTGGCTCTTCACCATCAAGTAGCCCATCATCATCGCAATCAGGATCAGTTATACACAGCTCAGATGGCTCTTCACCATCAAGTAGCCCATCATCATCACAATCAGGATCAGTTATACACTCAGTTGACTCTTCACCATCAAGTAGCCCATCATCATCGCAATCAGGATCAGTTATACACAACTCAGATGGTTCTTCATTATCTCGTATTCCATCACCGTCACAATCAGGATTATCCGGGCAAGGATCGTCGGGATCTAGAATGTAATCGTTATCTCGATCGGCTTCATCATCAAAGTTGCTTACTCCCACTCTTTGATTCTCAACATCTGCGAATAGAACGTCTGAATCGGTGTCAGAGATTGAAACTATGATGAATGGGTATTGTTCTTTATCTATAATCGTGTCGTCTACCCCAGTGACAGTAACGATTTGTGCTTCATCCCAGTTTTCGGGTGTAAAGGTGAGTGTTCCAGTAACGGTTGCCTCGCCTGTATCGCTTGAAGTAAGCAAGAGGACAACATCTGAGAGAGGTTCTGCTGTTAGGACGATATTGAATGTGGCAGTAGTCCCTGTTTCATTAACTATGACGTAAGTATCATTTAAGGTTATTTCAAATCCGGCAACGTCATCATCAAGGTTTGTTCCTATCAAAATCTCGCTGTCAACATCTGCGAAGTCAGGATCTGACGTTGCATCATTAATCTCTGCGAGTATTTCAAATTGAATATCCCCATCAATTAGTCCATCATTTTCTGGGTTCACTGTTATTGCTTGCGGAGTATCCCAGTTCTCAGGAGTAAAGATTAAAGATTGTATTGAAATTGTTGCTTCGTCTGAAATATTTGCATTTAATATCAGGTTTCCATTTGAGTTTACGTCTGTTGGTTGACTGAGCGTTATTTCAACGTCGCTTGTTGGTTGAGCTGTGAGAACAATAGAGAATGTGTCAGTTGTTCCATCTTCACTGATGACTGTGTCTCCACCAGTTTGAATAATTGTGAATCCTGCCTTGTCATCATCAATTGTTTCAACAGAAATTGTTGTATCCAGTAGTCCGTCGAAATCATCATCTGTATTCTGAGAGTCAACGGAGATTGTTATGGTTGAGTTTTGGTTGCCATCAATTAAGTATTCGTTAAATGCTTCTACTGGAATTGTTTGCTCGGTATCCCAGTTGTTGGTGGTAAATGTGATGCTCCCGATTACGGTGACTTCCTCAACATCATCTGAAGTGACTGTGAATACAACATCAGTGACTGGCTGAGCTGTTAGGACGATCGTAAATGCATCAGAGAAGCCGTCTTCTTCAACTATTGTCGCACCGTCGGTTTCAGCCGCTGCATATCCTGGTGTGTCATCGTCTGTGGTAGATGAGGAGATAGATTTTGGCGAAGTGAATGCAAAGTCTTCATTTGAAGCGTCCACGTTAATACTTACAGTGATTGTGCTAGTAACTGTCCCGTCAATTAGGTAGTCATCCACACCTGTGACTGTGGCTGTTTGTGGCACATTCCAATTTGAAGTAGTGAATGTCAGCGAACTTGTTACTAACGTTTCGGTACTATCAGATGAAACGATGTCCATAACAACATCGGTTTGTGGTTGTGCATCAAGGACAACAGTGAATGTATCAGTCGTTCCGGATTCAGCGACCTCTGTTGAACCGTCAGTTTCTGTGACTGTGAATTCGGGTATATCGTCATCAGTGGTTGTGACGACTACTGTCTGATCTTCTAGTGAGTCAAAGCCATCATCAGAATTGGCATCATCAATACTGACTATTACCATTGTGTCTTGATTGCCGTCGATCAATGTCCCGTCATCAATTCCTGTGACGGTGATGGTTTGTGGGGTGTCCCAATCAGCAGATGTGAAGGTAACAGATGCTGGCACAGTTGCTTCACCCGTGTCATCAGAAGCAATGGTGAGGACTACGTCTGAAGTTGGTTGGGCGTCTAGAACGATCGTGAATGTGTCAGTAGTCCCGGACTCATCGACTTCAGTGGATCCGTCGGATTCAACAATAGTGAACCCGGCTACATCATCATCGGTCGTGGTCGCTGAAACTGTTTGATCAGCAACAGAATCGAAGTTGTCGTCGGATGCTTCTTGCACGATTGCAACTGTGATATCTGAGATTTGCGACCCGTCAATGATTCCTACGTCATCAGTACCGGTTGTTGTAATCGTTTGTGGGGTGTCCCAATTTTCATTTGTGAAGGTTATTGATCCTGGGTTTACAGTTGCCTCTGTTTCATCACCTGAAGTTACCGAAAGAACTACGTCCTCTGTAGGTTCAGCGTCAAGAACAATCGTGAATGTGTCAGTAGTTCCAGACTCGTCAACTTCGGTAGAACCGTCGGATTCAACAATAGTGAACCCAGCGACGTCATCATCGGTCGTGGTCGCTGAAACGGTTTGATCAGCAACAGAATCGAAGTTGTCATTTGAGTTGGCATCGTCTACAGCGACCGTGATCGTACTGGTGATAGTTCCATCAATAATGTCATCGTCAACACCGGTGACGGTAACGGTTTGTGGCGTGTCCCAGTTAGCGGAAGTAAAGGTCAGTGGGCTGT